>SKWV01000108.1 GCA_007128755.1 Trueperaceae bacterium | reverse complement strand
GGGCCCAAGTCGGCCACGCCGATGGTGGCGCGCGCGGGCAGGTGGGCCGGATCGAAGAACTCCTGCCACACCCGGTTCATCGCCGGCTTCTCGCTCATGTCGGTGACGAAGATGGTGGCGGTGAGGACGCGGCTGCGGTCGAGTCCGTGCGCCGCGGCGGCCTCGTCGAGCTGGCGCAGCACGTCCCGCGCCTGCCCCTCCATGTCGGCTCCGAGGTCGTCGGGGACGATGCCGGCCAGGTACACGGTGTCGCCGTGCGCGACCGCGAGGTGCATGAGGCCGGCGTACGCGTCGGATCGTTCGATGGGTGCCATGGGCTCCTCCTGGACGCACGGTATCGCTCCTGGTGCCGGACGTCGAGGTGGGTCCTCCGGCGCCGACGGCGCCGTGCCGAAGCTCGCTCCGGCGCCACCGAACATCCGGCGGTGGAGGACCGTCAGCGCCGTCGCCCGCTCCGCGAGCCGGAGGTGAGCGAGGACGAGGTCGGCGGCCACGTGGGGTGGCGCCACCGAGGTGTCGATCACGAGATCGAACTGCCCGAAGCTGTGCGCCTGGTCGAACATCACGCGGGCCTGACCGAGGTCGCGATCGCCGCGCTCTCGCTCCCACCGCTCCGACACCTCGAGCGGCGGTCGCACCGCGACCAACACGCCGTCGAGCTCGGCCCACACCGACACCGCATCGCGCGCCATCGCCTCGTCGAACGGCAGGTAGTCCACGAGCACGTCGTTGCCGGCCTCGACGAGCGCGGCGACCGTGCGGTGGAGTCCGTACATGAGCCGGCGGAACGTCGGTCCCACGACGAAGCCGACCGTACGTCGCGCCTCCCCCTCGCCCTCGTACAGCGAGCGGAACCCGTCGGGGTTGCCGATCTCGTCCTCCAGGTAGCGCCGCGGGAGGCGCGACCAGTAGTGGTCGATGCCGGTGAGGACCCAGGGCGTCCCGTCTCCATCCTGCATGGCGCGACCCAGCGTCGTCTTCCCTGCGCTCGAGGTGCCGTTCAGGATCACCAGCCGGCCGCGGCTCACGCGAGGGAGCCTGACGCGCCCCCGGCGCCCCGGCGTCGGCACGTCCGAAAGTATGCGGATGCTCGTCGCGAAGCTGCCGACCCAGCGGCTGCCGTATCCATCTCAAGGACCCCGGAACATGCTCATATCCTAATGGAGCGCCGTCGGCACGAGGAGCCGCGACGAGGCGTGCCCGTGCCGCTGCCGCTGGGGTCAGAACACGCCGAACGCCACCGCCACGCCGATTACGATCAACAGCAGCCCCGCCGTGACCTCGGCGACCACCTCGAGCGCGCGACGCGATGCGCGACCCAGGTGCAGCCCGACGACCGTGAACACGGCAGCGGCAAGTCCGATCACGGCAGCGGTCAGCAGCGCGTCGGCGTCCCGTAGGCCGAGGCTGATGCCGACGACGACGTTGTCGACGGCGAGGCCGAACGACAGCACGATGAGGCCCGTCCACGTCGTGACCTGGTGGGCTGCGCGCTTCGTGACGCTCCGTGTTCGGAGCGGCGTGCTGGCTACCCACACGCCGAACGCGATCAGCAGCGCTGGGGCCAACCAATCGGCCACGTCGCCCACCGTCGGGGACGCCTGGCGACCGAGCCAGATGCCGACGAGTGGAACGGTGAACTCCATGACCCCGAACACCAGCGCGATGCGCGGCCATCGCTTCGCTTGACCCAACGCGCCCAACGCGAGCGCCGCGGCGAAGTTGTTCGCCCCGACGGCGACGGCGAGCAAGAGGAGTTGGGGACCTAGCACGGCCTCCATTCAAGCACGAGGCTCCTTGCTGCTCGCGGCGCATGCGCGTTCGGTGGTGCGTCGTCGTCGTGATCGCGACATTGGGCTCGCCACCACCCTCGCCGCTCGGCGACGACGGTACGATCGAGCATACGAGGAGTCCACCATGCTCAAGCCCGCCGATTACCTGCTCCTGGCAGCCGCCTTCTTGTCGTTCGCGTTCTCGATCTACCTCTGGTTCTCGGGGCAACGCGAAGAGGGGCTGTTCGTCGGGCTCTGGGTGCCGTCGATCCTCGCCTTCGGCGGCTTCATGCGCTCGGCACTGAGCAGGTCCTGACATGGGATCGGTCACCATCTTCATCGTCGGAGCCGTCGTGACCGCTCTCGTCGCCGCGTACGTCGTCCTGCTCGCCCTCGCAGCCCGAACGGACGACGGCCGGAGCTGACGGTGCGCCCGTCGGACGGTTGAGCTGGGACCCCCGGCCCTTGCCGCGCGGTCGACCCGCTGCTTTGCTTATGTCAGATGACGGGCATCGGCATCCGTCGGCGTGCAGGAGCGCCGCGGCCGTGTGACGTCGACACATCCCGATGCGAGCGACGTCCGCTTCGCGAGGAGTCGAGCGATGGTGACTGCGACGAAGCCCGCAAGCAGCTTCCCGACCACGACGTTCCTGGAGGAGACCGTCCAGAGGATGACCAGGAGCCGCTCGGTGTACGGAGCGATCCTGCGCGTCGAGAGCGGCGACGGGAACCTGTCTTGGTCCGGCGCGGCGGGCGACCTGGAGGCCGACCAGTCGTACTTCATCGCCAGCGTGACCAAGATGTACGTCACCGTCGTCGTGCTTCGACTGCGGCAGGAGG
>SKWV01000376.1 GCA_007128755.1 Trueperaceae bacterium | reverse complement strand
GGGGCCGCGTGTAATATCCGAACACCCGGCCAAGCGTGAACGATCCCACACGGAGGAGAACCCTATGAAGAGAATCGCCCTGGTGCTCGTCATCCTGATCCTGGCCGGCGGTGCGCTCGCGCAGACCGCCCGGATCGGTGTCAACCTCGAACTCTCCGGACGCTTCGCGACGATCGGGACCTCGACCCTGCAGGGGATCGAGACCGCCCTCGCCCAGATGCCCGACTCGCAGCGCTTCGAGCTGTCGATCTGCGACAACGCGACGCTGGTCGAGAACTCCGTCGCCTGCGCCAACCGCTTCGTCGACGAGGGCGTCCTCGCGGTGCTCGGTCCGATCTCGACCAGCATGGCCATCCCCGCTGCCGAGGTGCTGCAGGCCGCCGGCATCATCAAGCTCTCGACGAGCTCGACCAACCCCGCGACCACGCAGATCGGCGAGTACGTCTTCCGCATGGCGTACACCGACGACTTCCAGGGCACCGTCGCCGCGCGCTACGCCTACGACGACCTGGGCGCGCGTGAGGCCATCGTCTTCCGCCAGCAGGACGACGACTACTCGTTCGGGCTCGCCGGCTTCTTCGCCGAGGAGTTCGAGAACCTGGGCGGCTCCACCATCGTCGTCGACTTCGTCGCCAACACGGTCGACTTCTCGGCCCAGATCAGCGACGTGCTCGGCCTCCCCGCCGACGTCATCTACTACTCCGGCTTCTGCGCCGAAGGCGCCGCGCTCATGCCCTCCCTGCGCGCCGCCGGGTTCACCCAGCAGATCCTGGGTGCCGACGCCTCGGACGACTCGCAGTGCCCCGAGGGTGGTGGCGACGCGTTCGACGGCTACATCTTCACCGGCTTCGGTGGACCCGAGGTGCTCACCGGCGAGGCCGCCGAGCGCGCTGCCGAGTTCGAGTCGTTCTTCCGCGTCCAGAACCCGGGCGCCACGGACTTCAACGGCTTCACGCTCGCCGGCGCCGACAGCATGAACGTCATCGCGCAGGCGGTGCGCAACGCCGACTCGGTCGACGTCGCCGACGTCCTCCCCGCGCTGCAGTCGATCGAGGGCTACGCCGGCGTCTCCGGCGACATCACCTTCGCCGGCACCGACGGCACGCCGGCCGACCGCACGATCGGCTTCTTCCAGTACCAGGTGCCCGCGCCCGACGGCACCGCCTGGAGCTCCATCCCGCTGTTCGGGATCGGCACCGGCGACTGATCCGAGCGCCGCACCTGCACGCATGACGCACGTGTGACGTGTGCTCGAAGAGGGCGGGGGACTCCCGCCCTCTTCGCGTGGGGCTTCGCCGGCCGAGCCCTCCATGCGGCTGACGACGCCCCGCCGACCGGTGTAGCATGCTCCACCACCCTCACGAAGGCACCGACGCTGGAGTCGCCCCGCGCTCCGCCCATCGAGAAACGAGGCACCGACCCTGAGAGGCACACGATTCCGCGTGAGCGCGCCACAGCTGAAGCGGTGGCTCCCCTGGGCCATCCTCGCCCTGCTCGTGCTCCTGATCGTCTGGCGGATGCTCTACCTCGGCACCGTGTCGGAGCGCTTCAACGCGGCGTTCTTCGCTCGCGCCGCCATCGACTCGGTCAAGCTCGGCAGTCTCTACGCCCTCATCGCGCTCGGCTACACGATGGTGTACGGCATCATCCGGTTGATCAACTTCGCCCACGGCGAGGTGTTCATGGTCGGCGCCTTCGCCACGTACTTCCTGTTCACCATCACGCCCTACTCGCTGCCGGGTGGGATCGCGCTGGCGATCGTCATGGCCTACGCCGCCATGCGCGTCACGGAGCTCTTCCGCGGCAGCATGCGCGACCCGCTGGTGCTCGGCGTGGGGGTGGTCGCCGTCGTCGGCCTCACGTGGGCCCTCACGAGCTTCACGTGGCCCTTCTGGGCCGCGCTGGTGGGCTCGATGCTGGCCACCGGCGTGCTCGGCCTCACGATCGACCGCGTCGCGTACGTCCCGCTCCGAACGGCGCCGCGCAACTCGCTCCTCATCACCGCGATCGCCGTTTCGTTCCTGCTCCAGAACGTCGGCCTGCTGGCGTTCACGAACCGGCAGACGCCGTTCCGCCCCGACACGCCGCTCAACGATCCCTTCACGCTCGTCGTCGCGGGTCAGCCGGTGCTCACGAACAACCTCCTGGTCGCGATCCCCGTGATCACGCTCGTGCTCGTCCTGGCGCTCACCAGCTTCGTCACCCGGTCCCGGCTCGGCAAGGCGATGCGCGCCTCCGCGCAGGACGCCGAGGTCGCCCAGATGATGGGCGTGTCGGTCAACAAGGTGATCGCCACGACCTTCCTGCTCGGCTCGATCCTGGCGGCCGCCGGAGGCGCGATGTGGGGGCTCAACTTCGGCTCGCTCAACCAGCCGGCGACCCTGGGCATCCTGCCGGGCATCAAGGCGTTCGCCGCGGCCGTCATCGGCGGCATCGGCAGCCTGCCAGGCGCGGTCATCGGCGCCATGATCATCGGCTTCTCCGAGAACTTCATGAGCGCGCTCTTCCCGCGTACCCCCACGTTCCAGGGGGTGACGGAGTTCAAGGACACCTTCGCGTTCGTGCTGCTCATCATCGTGCTGCTGGTGCGCCCGAGCGGCATCGTCGGTGAAGACCTCTCGGAGAAGGTCTGATGGCGCTGCACCAGACGCCCACCGCGTTCGACGACGTCGACCCACGCAAGCGCGTCCGCAACGTCGCGCTCACGTTCGTGGCGATCGGGCTCGGTGTGCTGGTGCTCATGCTGCTCGAGTCGATCGGCTCGTCGAAGCTCACCCAGTCGCTGGCGCTGTTCGCGATCTGGGGCGTCGCCACCGTCAGCCTCAACCTCATCAACGGCACGCTCGGCATCCTCTCGCTCGGTCATCACGGCTTCATGCTCATCGGCGGCTACACCACCGGCCTCCTCATCCTCGACGAGGCCGCCCGCGCCCGCATCCTGACCTCGGCGCGCTCGATGATGACGGAGGAGTCGCTGGCGATCTCGGTCACCAGCATGCTGCGGAGCCTCGGGCTCGACGCGCTCACCACGCCGGAGACGCTCTGGGTCCGCTTCCTGATCGCGATCTTCCTGGGCGGGCTCATGGCGGCGTTCGCCGGCCTGATCGTCGGCATCCCGAGCCTGCGCCTGCGCGGGGACTACCTCGCCATCGTCACCTTCGGGTTCGGCGAGATCATCCGGCTGTCGGCCTCCACGCGGCTCTTCGCCGAGTACACCAACGGCGCGCTCGGCTTCCCGGGCCTCACCAGCGAGTTCGGCAAGAGCATCTGGTGGACGTTCGGCGTCCTCGCGTTCACGGTCTTCGTCATCAGCAAGCTCAAGTTCTCGTCGTACGGGCGCGCCATGCAGGCGATCCGCGAGGACGAGGTCGCCGCGCAGGCGATGGGGATCAACCTCGCCTACCACAAGGTGCTGGGCTTCGTGATCTCGGCGTTCTTCGCCGGCGTCGCGGGCGGGCTCTGGGTCTCCTGGCTCGGCGGCGTGCGCCTCGACTTCTTCCTGTTCCAGCTGACCTTCTTCTTCCTCGTCGCCATCTCCGCCGGAGGCACGGGGTCGATCACGGGAGTGCTCCTGGGCACGGCGCTCGTGGTGTTCGTGCGCCAGTACGGCGACCCGCTGGAGCAGACCTACACCCTGCAGCAGTGGCTCGCGTTCGCCGGCGGGGCGCTGGTCCTCATGGCCGCCCTCGCGGTGCTGTTCCGGTCGCTACGGCGACTCAGACCCCGGTTCCACTGGAGCGCGGGCGTGCTGGCGGGAGCGGCGGTGCTCGCGTTCGTGATCGCCGCCATCGATCCCGCCTTCCTCGAGGGCACCTTCCGAGGCTTCGGCATGCGGGCGATCTTCCTGTCGGTACTGCTCATCGCCATCATGGTGTTCCGCCCCGAGGGCATGATCGGCCGCAACGAGTTCAGCTGGGCCATGCTCCTGCGGGAGCGCCGCAGCGGTCCCACCGACGAGGAGCGCGGGCAGGACGCGTGGCTCACCAACCCGGTGCTCAACCCGCGCGGGACCGACGTCGATCCCGAGGCCGGACCGCAGAAGCCCACCGCCCCCGGTCGGGCGGCCGCGCGCGAGCTCGACGCGGACTGGGACGAGGGCGTCGACGAGGCCTCGCGCGACGGGACCGACGGGTCCCGCGCACCCGACGACGGGCCCGACGACGGGCCCGACGACGAGAGGAGGCGATGAGCGTGGCCATGCTCGAGGTAGCCCACCTCAACAAGTCCTTCGGCGGGCTCACCGCCACCAACGACGTGTCGTTCGACGTCGCCGAAGGCGAGATCGTGTCCATCATCGGACCGAACGGCGCGGGGAAGAGCACGGTCTTCAACCTCATCACCGGCGTCTACCGGCCCGACTCCGGCGACATCCGCTTCGGCGGCCGATCCATCGTGGGCATGGGAACGAACAGGATCGTCGACTTGGGCATCGCCCGCACCTTCCAGAACCTGCGCCTGTTCACGAACCTCACCGTGCTCGAGAACGTGCTGAGCGCGCAGCACCACGCCCTGCGCACCACCTGGTTGTCGGCCGTGCTGCGGACGCCGTCGTACCGGCGCCAGGAGCGACGCATGCGGGAGATCGCCACCGAGAAGCTGGCCTTCTTCGGGCCGCGGCTCATGAGCTTCCGGCTCAACCAGCCCGTCTACGTGCTCTCCTACGCGAACCGGCGGCGGACCGAGATGGCGCGCGCGATGGCGACCGGCGCCAAGCTGCTGCTGCTCGACGAGCCGAGCGCCGGCATGAACCCGAGCGAGACGAAGGAGATCACCCAGATCATCCGCCGCATGCGCGACGAGGGCGGCTACACCATCGTGCTGGTGGAGCACAAGATGGGCCTCGTCGGCGAGATCAGCGACCGCGTGATCGTGCTCGACTACGGCCAGAAGATCGCCGAGGGCTCGTACCGCCAGGTCGTCGACGACCCCAAGGTGATCGAGGCCTACCTCGGCAAGAAGGCGGCCGCCGAGCGGATCGAGGAGCTGGAGGAGACCGGTGAGCGCTGACGACCGAGTGCCCATGCTGGAGATGCGCAAGGTGGGCGCCCACTACGGCGCCATCAAGGTCCTGCACGACGTCGACATCGTCATCTACCCGGGCGAGATGGTCTGCCTGCTCGGCGGCAACGCCTCCGGCAAGTCGACGACGCTCAAGACGATCCTCGGCATCGTGCGCGTCACCGAGGGGGAGATGACGTTCCTCGGCGAGCGGGCCGACACCCTCACCACCGCCGATCGCATCGAGCGCGGCATGGCGGTGGTGCCCGAGAACCGGCGCATCTTCCCGCGGATGACGGTACGCGAGAACCTCGAGATGGGCGCCTACTTGCGCCGCGACAAGAAGGCGATCGCCGAGGACATGGACTACGTGTTCGACCTCTTCCCGCGCATCCGCGAGCGCCTCGACCAGCAGGGCGGCACCATGTCGGGCGGCGAGCAGCAGATGCTCGCGATGGGGCGCGCCCTCATGAGCCGGCCCAAGCTGATCCTCATGGACGAGCCGTCGATGGGCCTCGCGCCGCTCTTCGTCGAGCGCATCTTCGAGATCATCAAGCAGGTCAACGAGCGCGGCATCTCGGTGTTCGTGGTGGAGCAGAACGCCAACGTCGCGCTCGGCATCGCCGACCGCGGCTACGTGCTGCAGACGGGCGAGGTCGTGCTGTCGGGCCGGGCCCGCGACCTGCTCAACAACGAGGCCATGAAGCGCGCCTACCTCGGCGACATCTGAAGGGGCCGGGGGCGAGCTCCCGGGCGGACCGCCCTGGCCTACTCGCGCGAGCGGGGGAACTTCACCTCGTCGTCGTCGCGTACCGCCGCCGCGAGCAGGTCGGCGAGCGAGACGATCTTGACCCGTACGCGCCCCGCCTCGACCCCGGCCGCGAGCTCGGCACGATCGATACGCGACCACTGGTCGTAGGAGACGACGTCGATGCCCTTCTCGGCCAGGATCTCGTCGACGGCCTCCGGCCGAGCGTCGATGGGCGTCGGCAGGTCGTCCTCGAGCAGGCACGCGACCGTCTCGATCGCGTCCGCCTTGTTCGTGCCGATGAGGCCGGTCGGCCCGCGTTTGATCCAGCCGGCCACGTACCAGCCGGGGACGCGCTCCCCGCCGACCTCCTCCAGCACCCGGCCCGCCTCGTTGGGGATCACGCCGTGCCGCTCGTCGAACGGGACGCCCGTGAGGGCGGCACCGCGGTAGCCGACCGAGCGGAGCACGAGCTGCGCTGGGATGGTCTCGAGCTCGCCCGTGCCGACCGCCGCCAGGCTGCCGTCAGCGCGCACGTCGAGCCGGTTCCGTTCGAGCACGACGCCGGCGACGCGCTCGCCCGAGGCGTCGGCGACGATCTCGACGGGCGAGGCCAGGAAGCGCAGGTGGATGCGCCGCGCTCGGCTCTCGGCCGGACGCTCCGAGAACTCGCGCAGGACCTCGAGGTTCTTCTTGGCGATCTGGTCGCCCTCGATCGCCGCGAGGCTCTCCGGCAGCACGTCGAGGGCGCCCGGTTCGATCACGATGTCGACGCCCGGGAGCTCGCCGAGCTCGCGGAGCTCCTTGGTCGTGAACTTCGCTTCCGCCGGCCCGCGCCGCCCGAGCACGACGACGTCGCGGACGCCCGAGCGCGCGAGCACGGCGAGGGCGTGATCGGCGATGTCGGACTCGGCGAGCTCCTCGACCGTCTTCGCCAGGATCCGCGTGACGTCGACGGCGACGTTCCCGACGCCGACGACGACGGCGGTCGTCACGTCGTCCAGCGACAGGTCCCAGTCGGTGTAGTCGGGGTGGCCGTTGTACCAGGCCACGAAGGTGGTGGCCGAGTGGCTGCCCTCCAAGTACTCACCGGGGATCCCCAGCCGACGATCGTTGGGTGCCCCGTAGGCGAACACGACCGCGTGGTAGTGGCGGCTCAGCTCCTCGAGCGTCAGATCGCGGCCGACCTCGACGTTGCCCAAGAAGCGCACGCGCGGATCGCTGGCGGTGCGGTCGTAGAGCTTGGTGACCGACTTGAGCTTCTGGTGGTCGGGCGCCACGCCGTAGCGCACCAGCCCGAAGGGTGTGGGGAGTCGGTCGAGGATGTCGATGCTGACATCCTCGCGGGACTTCAGCAGGCTCTCGGTCGCGTAGAAGCCGGATGGACCGGCTCCGATCACGGCGACCCGGAGCGGTCCGGAAGCGCTCTGTTCCATGGTCCGTTGTATCACGCCTCCCGGGAAGGATGTCCCGCGTTGCCGTCCACCACGCTCCGGTGTAGTGTTGGTCCCTATGGATCACGAGCGCCCGCGCCCAATCGTCGCCGTGAAGTTCGGAGGGACCAGCGTCGGCGACATAGAGCGCATCCGCAAGGTCGCCGCGCGGGTGCAGCGGATGGTCGACGACGGCCACGCCGTGGCGCTCACCGTGTCCGCGATGGGACGCTCGACCGACGCGCTCGTCGCCACGGCGCGCGAGATCACCTCCCGGCCCGACCGCCGCGAGCTCGACATGCTCATGGCCACGGGCGAGCAGGTGTCGATCGCCCTCGTGACGATGGCGCTGCAGCACCAGGGTGTCCGCGCCCGCTCCTTCACGGGCGCGCAAGCGGGGTTCCTCACCGACGGGCAGTTCGGCTACGCCCGGATCGTCCGGGTCGACGCCGCGCCGCTCCGGCGCGCGTTCGAGGAGGTCGACGTGGCGGTGGTGGCCGGCTTCCAGGGCGTGGACGCCCGTGGCGAGCTCACCACCCTCGGGCGGGGCGGGTCCGATACGACCGCCGTGGCGCTCGCGGCCGCGCTGGGCGCGAAGGAGTGCGAGATCTTCACCGACACCGACGGCATCTACACGACCGACCCGCACCAGGTCCCCGACGCCACCAAGCTCGACGTGATCGACTACGACGAGATGCTGGAGCTGGCGGCCCTCGGGGCCCGCGTGCTGCACCCGCGCAGCGTCTGGTACGCCCGGCGCTACGGTGTGCGCATCCACGTCCGGTCGTCGTTCTCGTTCGCCACCGGCACCATCGTCACGCGCACGGCCGGCACTCAGGAGGCCAGGATGAGGACCGAGAAGCCCGTCACCGGCGTGGCGCTCGACACGAGCCACGCCCGCATCAACGTCGTCGGCGTCCCCGATGAGCCCGGCGTCGCGGCCGCGATCTTCTCGGCGCTCGGTGAAGCCGGCGTGAGCGCCGACATGATCATCCAAGGCGTCCCCGGAGCCGGCGACAGCCGCCAGCAGATGTCGTTCACCGTGCCGCTCGACCTCGCGGACGACGCCGTCGAGGCGGTCCGGCCCGCGTTGGAGCGCCTCGGGGGCGGCGAGGTGAGCGCCGACGCCGACGTCGCGAAGCTCTCCATCGTCGGCATCGCGATCGGCTCGACGCCGGGCCTGGCGGGACGGCTGTTCGCCGCCGTGTCGCGCTCCGGAGCCAACATCGAGATGATCGCCACCAGCGAGGTGCGGATCTCGGTCATCATCCCCAAGGACCGGGCGCAGGAGGCGCTGCAGGCCGTGCACGACGCCTTCGGCCTCGGACGCACCGAGGCCTGACGTGCGCCGTGAGCTCGAGCAGGCGTTCCTGCGGCGGCGCGCAGGACGCTACGAGGCCCTGCTCGTGATCGAGCGTGAGTCCGGCGCGCGCGAGCGCACGACCGTGGTCCTGGGGAGCGACGACCCACGGGCGGCCTCGCGCGCCCTCGGGCGTCAGGTCGCTCGTGCCGGCCTCGCCGACGACACGAGCGGCGTGCGGCTGCGCGTCGAACGCGGCGGCGACTTGGTCGACGACATTGCGCTGGCGGAGCTCCTCACCGCCGCCTTCGAGGAGGAGCGCCGCCGCGGCGGCGACGCCTCGTGATCCTCACGACGCTCGCCTACGTGCGCGACGGGAGCCGCACGCTGATGCTGCAGCGGCATCCGGACGGCTCGCGCGCTGGCGGTCACTGGAACGGGCTCGGCGGCAAGTTCGAGCCGGGCGAGTCGCCCGAGCGCTGCTTGCGGCGCGAGGTGGCGGAGGAGTCGGGCCTGAGCGTGGAGCGCGCCGAGCTCAAGGGCATCATCACGTTCCCGGCGTTCGTCGACGACACCGACGTGATGACCTTCGTCTACGTCGTGACGGCCTGGTCGGGCCGGCTCGTGGCTGCCGGGGCCGAGGGGACGCTCCACTGGATCGAACACGCCGAGCTCACGACGCTCGCCCTCTGGGAGGGCGACCGGGTCTTCCTACCGTGGCTGGAGCGCCCGGGGGTGTTCAGCGCGCGCTTCGAGTACGAACGCGGTCGCTTCGTGCGGCACGAGGTCGCGTTCTACCCTCGGGCCTCGCCTGAACGCGCGGGCGCGAGCGACATCAGCTTCTCCTGATCGAAGAACCCCACCAGCCGCTGCGCCAGGGCGACGTCGCCGCCCACGCGGAGGCGGCCCGACATGAAGGCGGTCATCGGGTTGAGTCGGCCGCCGAACAGCGCGAGCAGGTCCTGGTCGGAGATCGTCACGGTGAGGTCGGGATCGTCGGCGCGGCCCTCGACGGCGCGGAGCTCGCCCCCCTCGAGCACGTGGTGGATCGGCTCGGAGATCTCGTACTGGATGACGGCGCTGGTCGTGCCGGCGGCCGACGCGTCGAGCGCCTCCGGCATGCGGAGCAGGAGTTCTTTTGCGTTCATGCTCTGTTGTACGACGTTCGGAGCGGCCCCGTGGTGACCTGCGTCCGGGAGCGGCCCGCCGCGGTGGTAGCATCGCTCCGTTCACCCGGTCGCCCGACCCCGACGGAGGCTCACCATCGACTTCGCCCTCTCCGAGGACCTGATCGCCATGCAGCACACCGTGCGCGACTTCGCGCGGCGCGAGATCGCCACCGTCGCCGCCGAGCTCGATCGCGCCCCGGTCTTCCCGTGGCCCACGCTGCGCGCCATGGGCGCCTTGGGCCTCCTGGGCACGACGACGCCCGAGGAGCACGGCGGCGCCGGCCTCGACACGCTCGACTACGTCGTGCTGCTCGAGGAGATCGCTGCGGCCGACGCGTCCCACGCCACCATCATGAGCGTCACCAACGGCCTCCCCCAGGCGCTGCTGCTGCGCTACGGCAGCGAGGATCAGCGCGCGGCATGGCTGCCGCGCCTGGCGTCGGGCGAGTGGATCGGGGCGTTCTGCTTGACGGAGGCGCACTGCGGCAGCGACGCGGCGGCCATGCG
>SKWV01000479.1 GCA_007128755.1 Trueperaceae bacterium | reverse complement strand
TGCTGGCGACGATCGTCGGCGTGGTGCTGGGCGTGTGGGCGGCGCGGCGGCCGCACTCGGCCGTCGATCGCGGCGCGACCGGCTTCGCGCTGGCCGGCTACTCGATCCCCGAGTTCTGGCTCGGGCAGCTCCTCATCCTGGTGTTCGCCGTCGGGCTCGGCGTGCTGCCGGCGGGCGGGTTCCGGAGCATCCGCGCCGACTACGTGGGCTGGGCGGCGATCGTCGATCAGGCGCGCCACATGATCCTGCCGATGCTGGCGCTGTCGTTCCGTTACATGGCCATCACCACGCGCCTCACGCGCGCGAGCCTGCTCGAGGTGATGAACTCCGACTACATCCTCGCGTCGCGCGCCCGCGGCCTCTCGGAGCGGCGCGTGCTGTGGGAGCACGGCCTCCGCGCGGCGGCGCTGCCGATCATCACCGTGATCGGCTACAACTTCTCGTTCATCGTCGCGGGCTCGGCGCTCGTCGAGACGGTGTTCGGCTGGCCGGGCGTGGGCCGGCTGATGTACGACTCGATCTTCACCCGCGACTACCCCGTGCTGCTCGGTATCTTGCTGATCGTCTCCATCGCCGTGATCCTCGTGAACCTCCTCACAGACGTCGCCTACGCGCTGTTCGACCCGCGGGTGCGCTACTGATGGGCGGCGTCGCCGTGCCTGCGGCGCCGATGGCGGTGGGTGGCGTGCGCGGCTTCTGGCGGCAGTTCCGCCGGCACCGCCTCGGCGTCGCCGGACTCGCGACCGTGCTCCTCCTCGGCTTCGTGGCGGTCTTCGCGCCGCTGCTCGCGCCGTACGACCCCTTCACCACCTCGCGCAACGCCTTCGCGCCGCCGGGCAGCGCCGGGCACCTGCTCGGCACCGACCACCTCGGCCGCGACGTGCTCTCGGGCGTCATCTGGGGCGCGCGCGTGTCGCTCATCGTCGGGCTGGCGGCGGCGTTCACCGCGACCGTCATCGGCATCTTCGTGGGCGCCGTCTCCGGCTACTTCGGCGGCTGGGTCGACGAGCTGCTCATGCGCATCACCGAACTCTTCCAGATCATCCCGCGCTTCGTGCTGGCGCTGATCGTGGTGGCGTTCTTCGGCTCCGGGCTCACCAACCTGATCCTGGTGATCGGCATCCTGTCGTGGCCGCAGACCGCGCGGCTGGTGCGCAGCCAGTTCCTGCGCCACCGCAACCTGCCGTACGTCGACGGCGCGCGCGTGGTGGGCATGCGGGCGCCGCGCATCATCTTCTCGGAGATCCTCCCCAACGTGATGGCGCCGGTGATCGTGGTGGCGTCCCTCGACATCGCCCAAGCGATCCTGCTCGAGGCGAGCCTCGGCTTCTTCGGCTTGGGCGACCCCAACCTGCGCTCCTGGGGCGGCATGCTCAACACCGCGCAGGGCTTCGTGCAGCGCGCCTGGTGGATGAGCGTGTTCCCGGGCATCGCCATCTCGCTCGCGGTGCTGGGCTTCAACCTGGTGGGCGACGGCCTCAACGAGGCGACCGACCCGCGCCTGCGGGAGGGCTCGTGACGCGCGCCGCGCCGTCGGCCGACGCCGTCGCCGCCGAGACCGTGCTCGAGCTGCGCGACCTGGTGACCGAGATCCGAAGCGTGCGCGGGCTGGTGCGGCCCGTTGACGGCGTGTCGCTGCGCGTGCGCGCCGGCGAGGTGGTCGGGCTGGTGGGCGAGAGCGGCAGCGGCAAGTCGATGACGGCCTTCTCGGTCATGCGGCTCTTCCCGACGAAGGCCGCGCGGCTGGTGTCGGGCGAGGTGCGCCTGCGCGGCCGCGACCTCACGCCGCTGCGCCAGGAGGAGATGCGCACCGTGCGCGGCCGCGAGGTGGGCATGATCTTCCAGGACCCCGCCTCGTACCTCAACCCCGTGCTCACCGTCGGCCGGCAGCTCGAGCAGCAGCTGCAGGCGCACGCGATGGGCCGCGGCGCCGAGGCGCGCATCGCGGAGCTGCTGCAGGACGTGGGCCTCTCGCCCGAGTTCGCCCGGCGCTACCCGCACGAGCTCTCGGGCGGCCAGGCGCAGCGCGTGGGCATCGCCAGCGCGCTCGCCTGCCGCCCCGCGCTCGTGATCGCCGACGAGCCCACCACCGCCCTCGACGTCACCATCCAGGCGCAGGTCCTGCGGCTGATGGCGCGGCTGCAGCGCGAGCAGGGCGTGGCCATGCTGCTCATCACGCACGACCTAGGCGTGGTGGCCGAGGTGTGCGACCACGTCTACGTGATGTACGCCGGCCACATCGTCGAGGAGGGGCCCGTCGAGCGGCTCTTCGCCGCCCCCCAGCACCCCTACACGCAGGGTCTGCTCTCGGGTGTGCTCGACCTGATCGAGCCGAAACCGATCGAGGTCGCCATCCGCGGCAGCGTGCCCGACCTCGCGCACCCGCCCGAGGGCTGCCGCTTCCACCCGCGCTGCCCGCACGTGATGGACGTCTGCCGCACGCGGGTGCCGCCGCTCTTCGATCTCGGCGACGCGCGCGCGGCCTGCTGGCTGCACGATCCGGAGGTCGCGCCGTGAGCGCCGCGCCGCTGCTGCAGGCCGAGGGGCTGGTGAAGCACTTCCCCAGCGGCCGCCGGCTGTTCGGCGGACGGCGCGTGGTGCACGCCGTGAACGGCGTCGA
>SKWV01000154.1 GCA_007128755.1 Trueperaceae bacterium | reverse complement strand
GCGGTCGGGTGGCGGAGCTCGTCGCCCGCGAGGGGACGAGCGTCGCGGCCGGCGATCCGCTCGTGCGGCTCGACGCGTCGGCCATGCAGCGCTCGCTCGACGCCGCGGAGCTGTCGCGCGAGGGGGCGCGCATCAACCTCGAGCGGGCGCAGCGCTCGCGCGAGGACACCGTGCTCCAGGCCGAGGCGGCGGCGCGCGCGGCCGAGGGGAACCTCGAGATCGCGCAGCGGGCGCTCGCCGAAGCCGAGGCGCTCTTCGCCGTCGGTGCGGTCGCCTCCTCCGAGGTGCAGGGGTTACGGGCTCAGCGCGACCAGGCCGAGAGCGGCGCGCTGCAGGCGCGCGACGCCGTCGCCCGCAGTCGCCGCGCGGAGGACGAGGAGCTGGCGCTGCTCGACCTGCAGCTCCGCCAGGCCGAGGTCCAGGTACGGCAGGCGCGTGAGGCCGTGAACGACGCGGTCGTGCGGGCTCCGTTCGACGGCGAGGTCGCCGAGGTCTTCACGGAGGTGGGCGAGTTCGTCGGCGCCGGCTCGCCCGTGGCCCGGGTGCTGGGCAGTGGTCCGCAACTCGCCACCTTCTCCGTCCCGCCGGAGGACGCCCCGCTCATCGAGGCCGCCGGCAGCGTCGTCATCTCGTCGGCCGGCCGCGAGATCGCGGCGACGGTCACGCGCGTCGAACGCCAGGCGCAACAGGCACGCCTCGCGACGATCACCGCCACGCTCGACGAGGGCGCGCCGCTCATCCCCAGCGGCAGCGTCGCCGAGGTCCGCTACGAGGTCGTGCTGGGCGAGGGGCTGGTGGTGCCCTCGGGCGCCCTGACCGCCGATGCCGGCAGGACCTACGTCTTCGTCGTGCAGGGCGACGCCGACGCGGCCGTCGCCGCGCGCGTCGAGGTGCGAGTCGTGGCCGAGACGGGCAACCAGGCGGTCGTCGTCGGGGTGCCGGCGACGGCCCTGGCGGCGGGCGCGACGGTCGTCGCGCCGCGTCCGCTCGACGTGCGTGACGGCACACGCGTGCGCGTGGTCGAGGTGGGCCCCCCGGCCGCCACGCCATGACCCCCCTGATCGGGTTCTTCATCGAGCGCTTCGTGTTCGCGCTCTCGATCTTCCTGGCCGTGGTCTTCTTCGGGCTGACCGCCGGCTCGCAGCTCGGCGTCGACCTGCTGCCGGAGTTCGAGTTCCCGATCGTCGCGATCAACACGACCTACCCGGGTGCCGGGTCGGCCGAGACCGCGACGCAGGTGACGGAGCCGCTCGAGGACGCGATCGCCACGCTCCCCGGCATCACCGACGTGACGAGCGTCTCCGGCGAAGGGTTCAGCTTCGTGATCGCCCAGTTCGTGTACGGCACCAGCGTCGACCAGGCCGCGATCGACGTCAAGCAGCGGGTCGACGCGGTCCAGCCGACGCTGCCCGACGACGCCGGCACGCCCACCATCCAGAAGTTCGACCCCTCCGACGAACCGATCCTGAGCGTGGCGCTGACCGCGCCGGGCGAGGACATCCAAGACGTGCAGCGCGCCGCTCGGGACCTGCTCGAGACGCGCCTGCAGCAGGTCCCGGGCGTCGCGGCGGTCACCACCTTGGGTCCGGTCGACCGCGAGATCCAGGTGCTGATCGACCCGAGCCGCAGCCAGGCGCTGGGTCTGTCGCCCGCCCAGATCGCGGGTGCGATCCGCGCCGGCGACGCCACGGTGCCGGCCGGGACGCTCGACCTGGGCAGCGAGCGCATCTTGCTTTCGGTGCGCTCGACGCGTACGACCGCCGACGAGGTGGCCGAGGCGTTCGTCGATCCCGGGCGCGGCGTGCGCGTGCGCGACGTCGCCACCGTGCGCGACACGCTCGCCGCTCCCGGGCGCTTCGTGCGGCTGAACGGCGAGAGCGCGGTCATCCTCGAGGTCCGCAAGACGTCGGGCGCGAACGCGGTCGCCACCGGCCGCGCGCTCCGCACCGCGCTCGACACGATCGTCTTGCCCGACACCTACCAGGCGACCATCATCGGCGACACCACCGTGTTCATCGCCAACTCCGTCTTCGACACCGTGCGGGAGACCGGGCTGGCGATCCTGGCGGTCGCGTTCATCGTGCTGCTCTTCGTCGGCCGCATCGGCTCGACGCTGTCGGTGGTGCTGGCGATCCCGATCACCATCACGGGCGCCGTCATCCTGTTCGGCCTGCTCGGCTTCACCTTCAACGTGGTCACGCTGCTCGCCATCACGGTCGCGGTCGGCCTGGTGGTCGACGACTCGATCGTGATCGCGGAGAACATCGACCGCTACCGGCAACTCGGCTACGGCCTCAAGGAATCGGTGCTGCGGGGGGCGGGCGAGGTGGCGACGGCGGTGCTCACCGCCACCCTCTCGCTGCTCGCGGTCTTCGTGCCGATCGCCTTCCTCCCCGGCGTGATCGGCCAGTTCTTCGCTCAGTTCGGGCTCTCGCTCGCCGCCACGATCCTCGTCTCCTACTTCGAGGCGATGTTCTTCCTGACGGTCCGCCTCGCGTACCTCCCGAACCCGCTGCCACCCAGGCTCTCGGAGCTGCCTGCGGCGCTGCGGCGCGGCCGGGCGGACGCGCGCTGGGCCGCGACGTTGCCGCGCCGGCGTCTCGTCTGGATCGGCGCCGCG
>SKWV01000095.1 GCA_007128755.1 Trueperaceae bacterium | reverse complement strand
GATCCGCGCGAGCGGCGCCGCTGCGCCAGCCGCCGGTGTGGTGCCCAGGGAGTGGTCTGTCGACTGAACGCCTGACCGAAACGACGATCGCGACCGTGGGCCCCCTCCAGAGCCCACGGTCGTTCGCTTTGGTTCCCCCTGCACGGTGACCGCGACGACGGGCTCCCCGCCCCACCCCGAGACCCACACGTCGCATCGTCCCACCCAGCCCGCGCGCCACGGCGCCCGAGCGATCCCGCCAGGCGGCCGCCGCCGCCCGCGCCTCCCGAGGGGGAGCCATGATCGTCACGCAGCACGACGGCGCGTCCCGCACCGCCCCGAAACCGACCACACGGCGCTACGGCGCCATGCTGGCGCGCTACCTCGCGCCGCAGTGGCGGGCCGCGTCGGTCCTCGCGGTGCTGCTCCTCGGCAGCATCGGCCTGCAGTTGCTGGTGCCGCAGATCCTGCGGCGTTTCATCGACACCGCCTCGGCGGCGGCGCGCGGCGACGCGGCGACCACCGCCGCGCTCGCGGCGGATCCCGTCTGGTGGGCCTCCGGCGGGCTGGTGGGCCTGGCGCTGCTGTTCCTCGCCGTGGCGCTGGTCACCCAGGTGCTGGGCGCGGGTGCGACCTACGCCGGGGCGGCGGTGGGCTGGACGGCGACGAACTTCCTGCGGCGCGACCTCGCGCGCCACTGCCTCGCGCTCGACCTGGGCTTCCACAAGAGCCGCACCGCCGGCGAGATGATCGAGCGCATCGACGGCGACGTCACCGCGCTCTCGGACTTCTTCTCGCAGTTCTCGGTGCGCGTGATCGGCGGCCTGCTCCTGCTGGTCGGCATACTCGTGATCCTGTCCCTCGAGAACCCCGCCATCGGCCTGGGCCTCACGCTCTTCACGCTCGTCGAGATCGCCGTGCTCGCCAAGACGCGTGAGGTCGCGATCCCCGCCACGCAGCTCGAGCGCGAGGCGAACGCCAAGCTGTTCGCCTTCATCGAGGAACGGCTCGCGGGGATCGAGGACGTCCGCGCGAACGGCGGCGGCGCACACGCGCTGCACCGCTTCCTCGGACCGATCCGCACCTTCTTCTTCGACACGCGGCGCGCGTGGATGCGCCGGTCGATCGTCTGGCTCTCCACCTACGGCCTGTTCGTGCTGGGCAGCCTGGTCACGCTCGGGATGTCCATCCACCTGGTGAGCGCCGGCGCGATCACGCTCGGCACCGGCTACATGGTGTTCCAGTACATGATCATGCTGCAGTCGCCCATCGAGCAGATCACGCAGCAGATGCAGCAGCTCCAGCGGGCGGGAGCGAGCATCGGCCGCGTCGACGAGCTGTTCGCCACCCGAACGAGCCTCGCGGCCGGCGCCGAGCGTCCGCTGCCGGAGGGCCCGCTCGAGGTGCGCTTCAGCGACGTCCGCTTCCGCTACGCCGACGCGGCCGCCGACGCGCAACCGATCCTCGACGGCGTCTCCTTCCGCCTCGCTCCCGGTCGGGTGCTGGGGCTCGTCGGGCGCACCGGGAGCGGCAAGACGACGCTCACGCGCTTGCTCTTCCGGTTCTACGACCCGAGCACGGGGACGATCGCGCTGTCGGGGATCCCGACGGTCGACGCCTCCCTCGGCGCGCTGCGCGCCCACGTCGGCATGGTGACGCAGGACGTGCAGCTGTTCCAGGCGAGCGTCCGGCAGAACCTGACGTTCTTCGACGAGGCGCAGGACGACGCGCGCCTCCTGCAGGTGCTCGACGACGTCGGACTCGGCGAGTGGATCGCCGGGCTCCCGGCAGGCTTGGACACGCCCATCAAGGCCGGCGGCGCCAACCTCTCGGCGGGCGAGGCGCAATTGCTCGCCTTCGCGCGCGTCTTCCTCAAGGACCCGGGCCTCGTCATCCTCGACGAACCCTCGTCGCGCCTCGATCCCGTCACCGAGCGCCATCTCGAGCGCTGCGTCGACAGGCTGCTGCGCGGCCGCACCGCGATCATCATCGCGCACCGCCTCGAGACGATCGAACGGGCCGACGAGGTGATGGTCCTGGAGCGCGGCCGCATCGTCGAGCACGGGGACCGGGCGCGCCTCGCCCGCGACCCCGCCTCCCGCTACGCCCGGCTGCGTGCCGCCGGCCGCGGCGTGCACGACACCCTCAAGGAGTTGGCATGATCACCGCCTCGCCACCCACCGCCCCGCCACCCACCGCCACGGCGCCGCCGGGCCGCAACCCGCTCGCGCTCGCCTTCGCGCTGGCGCGCCGGCGACCCGCCCTGCTCCTGCTCAACTCCCTGGTCTGGCTCGTCGTCCACAGCAGCCCTGTGCTCTACGGCCTCTTCATGAAGGGCATCTTCGACGCGCTCTCCGGGCAGGCCACGGCGTCGTACAGCCCGTGGACGTTCCTGGCGCTCGCCCTGTCGATCGACGTGCTGCGCATCGGCACGCTCGCCGGCGGCGTCTACGTCTGGGCGACCTACTGGGCCGAGCTCGTATCGATGATGCGGCGCAACCTCCTGGGCTACCTCCTCACGGCGCCCGGCTCGCGCCGCCTGCCGGACTCGCCCTCCGAGGCGATCAGCCGCTTCCGCGACGACGTCAACGACGTCGGCGAGTACATCGAGCACTGGGTCGACTTCTGGGGCTTCGCGCTCTTCGCCGTGATCGCGCTGGCCGTGATGTTCCGTGTCGACCCGCTCATGACCGCGCTCATCTGCGTGCCGCTGGGTCTGACGCTGGTGCTCTCCAACGCCCTGCGTCCGCACATCAGGCGCGTGCGCCGCGCCATGCGCGAGGCGACCGGGCGCGTCACGGACTTCGTCGGGGAGACCTTCAACGCCGTGCAGGCGGTGCAGGGCGCCGGCCGAGAGGACGCGGTGGTGTGCGAGTTCGAGCGCCTCAACGTCGTGCGGCGGCGCACGGCGCTCAGCGACGCGCTGCTCGCGGAACTGTTCAAGTCCGTGAACGACAACATGGTCAACATCGCCACCGGCGTCATCCTGCTGCTCGGGGCGGGGGCGATGCAGCGCGGCGCCTTCACCGTCGGCGACTTCGCGCTGTTCGTGACGTTCCTGCCGCGGCTCACGAGCACCATCTCGTACCTCGGCGCGATGATGGTGCAGCACAAGCGCACCGGCGTCGCGTTCGACCGCCTCACGACGCTGCTCGGCGACGTCGGGCCCGAGGTGATCGTCGCCGACGCCGACCTGCACCTGCGGGGCGATCCGCCGTCGTTCGTCGAGGTCAGGCCCGCCCGCCGGGCCCTGGAGCGGCTGCGGGTCGTGGGGCTGCGGTCACGGCACACGGACGGCGCGCCGGCACTGGGCGACGTGTCGTTCGAGCTGCACCGCGGCTCGTTCACGGTCGTCACCGGACGCGTCGGCTCCGGCAAGTCGACGCTGGTGCGGGTGCTGATGGGCCTCCTGCCGCGTGAGGCCGGCGAGGTGTGGTGGAACGACACGCTGGTCGAGGACCCGGCGAGCTGGTTCGTGCCGCCGCGCAGCGCCTACACGAGCCAGGTCCCGCGGCTCTTCTCGGACACGCTCCGCGAGAACGTGACGATGGGACGCGACGCCGACGACGGCGAGCTCGACGCGGTCATCCGGCTCGCCGTGATGGAGCGCGATCTCGAGATGCTGCACCGTGGCCTCGACACCGAGGTCGGCTCACGCGGCGTGCGGCTCTCGGGCGGTCAGGTGCAGCGCTCCGCCGCCGCGCGCATGTTCATGCGCGGCGCCGACCTGCTCGTGTTCGACGACCTCTCCAGCGCGCTCGACGTCGAGACCGAGCGCCAGCTCTGGGAGGGCCTGTTCGAGCGTCACGCCGGGCGTAGCGTCACCTGTCTGGTGGTGTCGCACCGGCGGGCGGCGCTCGAGCGCGCCGACCAGGTGCTGGTCATGGACGGGGGCCGGATCGTCGCGAGCGGCACGCTCGAGGAGGTGGTCGCGGCCTCGCCCGAGATGGCGGAGCTGTGGGGCGACGCTCGTGCCGAGGGTGACGAGGCCCACGTCCCGGCGGCGCCCGCGTTGGTGGCGCGCTGATCGACGCCGGTGCGAGCGGGAGGCCGCCGGAGGGCGTGCTAGCATCACCGGCGGCCGACCCGCGCCTCGCGCGCGGCCGCCCCGACCATGGACGAACTCGAACGCTCCTACCACGAGGCGCGCCAGGTGATCCTGGCGCGCCAGCATCCGATCAGCGGGCTGCTCCCGGCGAGCACCGCCGTCAACCTGCATGGCGACTACACCGATGCCTGGGTGCGCGACAACGTCTACGCCGTCCAGGCGATCTGGGCGCTGGCGCTGGCGTACCGCAAGGTCGACGACGCCCGCGGGCGGGGCGTCGAGCTCGAGCACGCGGTCGTTCGTCTCATGCGCGGGCTCCTCCGGTCGATGATGCAGCAGAGCGACAAGGTCGAGGCGTTCAAGCACAGCCAGGACCCGCTCGACGCGCTGCACGCCAAGTTCGACACCGCCACCGGCGGCGTGGTCGTCGGCGATCGCGCCTGGGGCCACCTCCAGATCGACGCCACGTCGATCTACCTGCTGGCGCTGGCGCAGATGACCGCGTCGGGCCTCGCGATCGTGCAGAGCGAGCCCGAGGTCCGCTTCGTGCAGAACCTCGTGTACTACGTCGGTCGCGCCTACCGCACCCCCGACTACGGCATCTGGGAGCGCGGCGACAAGACGAACCACGGGCTCCCGGAGCTGAACGCCTCGTCGATCGGCATGGCCAAGGCCGCTCTCGAGGCGCTCGGCGGCGTCAACCTGTTCGGCCCGCGCGGCGGCCAGGCGGGCGTCGTCCACGTCGATCCCGACGAGATCGCCCGAGCGCGCATCACGCTGGAGGCCATGCTGCCGCGGGAGTCGGCCTCCAAGGAGATCGACGCGGCGCTGCTCTCCGTGATCGGGTTCCCGGCGTTCGCCATCGAGGACGCCGCGCTGGTGGAGCGCACCAAGCACGCGATCGTGAGCAAGCTGCGCGGGCGCTACGGCCTCGCGCGCTTCCTGCGCGACGGGCACCAGACCGTGAACGAGGATCCGCGGCGCTTGCACTACGAGCCCGAGGAGCTCGAGCGCTTCGCCGGCATCGAGAGCGAGTGGCCGCTGTTCGAGGCCTACCTCGCGCTCGATGCGCTCTTCCGGGGCGACGCCGCCGAGGCGGACGAGCACCTCTCGCGGCTCGACGCCCTCGCGGTCGAGGTCGACGGCGTCGCGCTCCTGCCCGAGCTCTACATGGTGCGCGAGGCCGACCTCACGCGCGAACGGGCCGAGCCGGGCAGCAGCGAGCGCGTCCCCAACGAGAACCTCCCGCTGGTGTGGGCGCAGAGCCTGTGGCTGGTGGCGCGGCTGCTGCGCCAGCGCGTCCTCCGTCCGGCCGACCTCGATCCGCTCGGTCGCTACCGCGCCGCGCGGGGCCGGTCGCGACCCGTGGTGCAGCTCGCGCTCGTGGCCGAGGACGAGGAGGTCGCGCGGGAGCTCGCCGACCTCGGCGTCGCGTCGGAGCTGGTCGCCGACCTCGAGAGCGTGCGGATCAGGCGCGCCGTGGAGCTGGCTCGGGTCTTCTCGCAGGTGGGTCGGCTGCCGGCCCTCGGCCTCAGCGGTCGGCCGGTGCGGCGCCTGCAGAGCCTGTCGACGTCGCGGGTGTACCGCTTGGGTGGCGAGCGCTACGTGTTCCTGCCCACGCTCTTCGATCAGCAGGAGTTCTACCTGGCGCTCGAGCCGGCGACGCTGATCGAGCGCATCCGCTCCGAGATCGCCTACCTGCACCGTCACTGGACGCTGCTCGGCCGCCCCACCATCACCCTGCTCCTCACGCGCGATCACCTCCTGCACGGCCGCGACGCGCTGCTGGCGTTCGTCGCCGAGGTTCGCTCCGGCGAGGTGGGCGGCGTGCCCGTGCGCACCGGGCCGCTGCTCCAGCTGCTGGCCGCGACGGCCGAGGAGCGCATCGACGACCTCGCCGCCTGGCGCGACGAGGCGGAGCCGCTGCTGGTCCCTCGCGCCGCGAGCCGGCGGCTCGCGAGCGCCCCGCCGCACCGGCCGCTCACACCCGAGGACGCGCTGGCGATCGAGCTCGAGCACGACCCCATGGCGCTCGCGAGGCGGCTGGGCGCGAGCCGCGACCTGTTCGAGCAGGTCGAGCTCCTCGGGGCGCTCGTAGCCCGCTCTGGTCTCGACACCGTGCTCGAGGCGCCGGGCGCGTCGCCCCGGCAGCTGCTCGAGGACGTCTACGCCGCCGCGGGAGAGGAGCGGCTGTGGCCGGTGGTCCGGCAGGCAGCGGGGTTGCTGGGCAAGACCGACCCGACCCTGGCCGACGCCCTGGCCGACTTGCTGGTCGCGCAACGTAGCGTCGTCATCGGGCGCGCGTACGCGGACGCCGCGACCATCCGGCGGCCGTTGCCACAGGCCGAGCTGCTCGAGAAGATCGCCCGCTTCTGCCGCCACGACGTGCGCGACAAGGTGCTCACGCAGGAGGTGATCGTCGCCCTGTCGAGCCTGATGCGCGGCGCGCCGGGCCTCTTCAAGGGGGTGCTGACGCTGCGGGTCGGCCATCTCATCGGGCTGCTCGCGGTGCGCCTCGCCGACGAGCGCGGCCTCACGCCCGACGAGGGGTACGAGGCGCTCATGGGCCGGTCACCGGCCGAGATCGTCGCGCTCCTCCGGGGCGTGCTCTCGGCGTTCGACGCCGCCAAGGACACCCAGCGTCGGAGCGAGTCGCTGCACCTGAGCGCCGGCACCGCCTCGGTGGGCCTCGCCGTCCGCCTCCCGGAGGAGACCGACGACGAGGCTTCACCGGGCGAGGACTGGTGGCGCTGGCGGCAGCGCGAGGGCGCGCTGGCGCGGGTACCGCACGGCTTCTACCCCCGGGTGTGGCGGCTGCTCGAGCGGGCCGACGGGCTGGTGATCGGCGACAAGCTCGATCGCCGCAACCGGCTCGCGTCGGGGCCCCTGCGGGCGTCCACGACCGCCGGCGAGAAGAACTTCGCGCTCCGCGTCGAGCACCTGCTCCACCGCATCCCATCGCACGAGTACCGCCACCTGGTGGTCGAGGCGCTGGAGACCCTCGCGATGCTGGCCGAGGCGATGCCCGACCTTCGGGTCGACGGCGACATCGTGCTCGACGTCATCCTCGGGCACGCCGTGCGGCAGGCGTGGCTGGCGCAGCATCCTGACACGGAGGAAGCCTACGAGCGCGACACGGCCGCGGCGTGGGCCGCCTTCTACGGGCTCGGCCCGAAGGCGGTGGCGAGGCAGGTGGCCGCGGCGGTCAGCTTCTTGTCCACGACGATCGAGGCGCCGAGCGCCCGCTGACCGGCGGGTCCTCGCGCTCGGCGCCACGGTGTCGGCTCGGGTTCAGCGCACCTCGCCCGGCGCGCGCCCGCGGAGCACCACCTCGGTCCACTGCGTCAGCCACGCCTCGATCTGCTCGGCCGAGAGGTCGTCGGGCAGCGGCGCCAGCTCGTCGCCCCGCGGCACCTCGGCGTGGTCGTCGAACGCGTCCGGGAGCGGCGTCCCCTCGCGCACGGGGTAGACGAACATCTGCAGCGGGACGTCCTCCTGGAACGCCTCGGAGAGCAGGAAGTCGACGAACGCGCGCGCGGCGTCCGGGTTCGCCGCCCCTCGCAGCACGCCGGCCGTCTCGATCTGGCGGACGCTGCAGCCGAAGCAGCGCAGGTTCGCCGTGGGCGCCTCGTCGCTCGGCTCCTCGGCGAAGATCACCTCGGCGGCGGGCGAACTGGCGTACGAGAGCACGATCGGTCGGTCGCCGCCGTAGCGGCTGAACGCCGTGTAGTACGCGTCCGTCCAGCCGTCGCGGACGCTGAGCCCGTTGTCGCGCAGCGCGGCCCAGTAGTCGAGCCAGACCGCCTCGCCGAGGAGCCCGATCGTGCCGAGCATGAAGGCGAGGCCGGGGCTGCTCGTGGCCGGGTCGGTGACGACGGTGAGGCCCTCGAACGCCGGGTCGGCGAGGTCGGCCAGCGAGGTCGGCAGGGGGCGGCCGTCGGCCTCGAACCAGGCGCGGTCGAGGTTGAAGGTGACGAAGCCGGCGGTGACCGGCGTGACGAGGCCGCGGAACGCCTCCAGGCGGTAGGGCTCGTCGACCGTGTGGAGCAGGTGGCTCTCGTAGGGCTCGAACAGGTCGGCCGCCAGCGCGCGCGGCAGCATGCCCTCGTCGACACCGAACAGGACGTCGGCCACGGGGCGCGCGCGGGTGAGGATGGCGCGGTTGAGCGTCGAGCCGGCGTCGCCGCCGGCCACGAAGCGGACCTCGATGCCCGTCTGGTCGGTGAACGCCTGCACGACGTCGCGCGACACCGCGAAGGAGGAGTGGGTGAGCACGGTGACGCTCTGCGCCAGCCCGGCGCCGGAGAGCGCCAGGAGCGCCACGAGCGCGAATGCGCGCAGGTGCCGGATCGCGCCAGCCGCCGGATGCCCGAACGTGCCGAAGGGGGAGTACGACATGAGACCGCCTCGTCTGTCACCGGGGAGGTCGCGATGCGGGCGGGGAGGCGACGGAGCCGTTGTGCTCCGCTGTGTCACGCTTCCTCCGCCCGTACGACCGGGATCAGGTTCTAGGGTGTGCTCTCAGCCCCGTGGGGCACCCCTGGTGACGCCTTCACCGTACCGCGTCCGGGGCGCGGTGTGGGACGCGCCAGAGCACGAGCAGGACCGTGAGGGTGAAGAACGCGGCCGCGGCCAGGAACACGACGCGGTAGTCGTCGCCCGTGGGCGCGAGCCCGGGCGCGGCGATCAGCGCTACCAGCGCGCCGCCGATGATGGGGGAGACCGCCCGCGCGCCGGCGCCGACCGCGTTGTCGAGCCCGTAGACGGCGCCGGCCTCCTTCGGGTCGGTCGCCTGCGCGAGCATGGCCGAGAGCGCGGGCAGCACGCCGCCGATCGCGCCGCCGGTGAGCGTGTAGAGCGCGACCAGCTGCCACGGCTCGGTGACGATCGAGAGGGGGAGGTAGAGCAGGCCCGTCGCGATCGCCCCGCCGATCAGCACGGTGCGGTGGCCAATCCGGTCGCCGAGCTTGCCGAGCGTGATCGACGTCAGCGTGCCGGCGAACGACGATCCTCCGATCGCCAGCCCCGTCACGAGCCCCGAGGCCGGCGACCCGGCCATCAGCGCGGCGACGAAGAGCGGCAGGAACGGCACGATCATGGTGCGCCCCGACCATGCCAGGAACCGCACCACGAAGATGGTGGCCACGCCCGGCGTGCGCACGACGTGCGAGAGGCCGTCCGCGAAGCCTCTGACCCCGCCGCGCTCCCGTGCCGGCGCGGTGAACGCCTCGCGCACCATCGTCGTGACGAGGATCCCGCCCGTCAGCAGCAGCACGGCGGTGATCACGAACGCGAGCCGGTAGCCGAAGAAGTACTCCAGCAGCCCGCCGATCACGGGACCGATCGAGACGCCGCTCCAGAGCGCCGTCTGCATCACGCCCATCGCGTACCCGAGGCGTTCGCGCGGCGCCACCGATGCGACCATCGACGTCGCCGCCGCCACCACGCCCGTCGTCAGGCCCTGCACCAGCCGCAGCGCCACCAGCTCCTCGGCCGAGCGGACGAACGCCATCAGCAGGATGAGCACGGCGCCGGCGTACATGGCGCGCTCCACCATCCGCTTGCGCCCGAACCGGTCGGCGAGGCCGCCCCAGATCGGCGACGCGATCATCATCGCGATCGCCTGCACCGAGAAGACCGCCGTCACCAGCACGAGGATCGGGAGCCCGGTGGCCGACCCGAGGTACTCCACGTAGTTGGGGAGGAAGGGGAAGATGGTCGAGAAGCCCACCGACGTGAGGAACTGCGCGGCGAACAGCACCGCCAGCACCCGCCGCCAGTCGCTGGGTGGTGGCGGGGTTAGGACTCGTAGCACCATCTCAGCCTACTGCCAACTCAGAGCCAGTGCTTGGACTGACCATCTTCCCACACTGAATCTTCTGCAGCTTCAACTTGTGTCCTTGTTGGAAACCTCGTGATGCACGATGGGCCACGTACGCTACAGTGGCCTTATGGATGCAGCCGAGGTAGCCGCACGCCAGAGCGTCTTCTGCACCAACTGTGGTGGCCAAGTCAACCGGGATGCAATAGCGTGCACACATTGCGGGCTTCCCCCTCGACGCAAGAACCATTTTTGCTTTAGCTGTGGAGTCGCGGTGAACGAAGAGCAGGTCATGTGCATCAAGTGCGGTGTTGGCTT
>SKWV01000131.1 GCA_007128755.1 Trueperaceae bacterium | reverse complement strand
GCGGCCGACATCATGTTCGCGGCCTCGGCCGACTCGTCGATGTTCTTCGCGCCCGCCATCGCGGCGCGCGCGCGACCGACGTTGTCGAACACTTCCTTCTCGTGCGCCGCGTAGCCCTTCACGGTCTCGACGAGGTTGGGCACGAGGTCGTTGCGCCGCTTCAGCTGCACGTCGATCTGGCTCCACGCGTTCTGGTACCTGTTCTCGAGCGTGATGATGCGGTTGTAGATGTTGACGACGAACAGGACCAGCGCCGCGAGCAGCACCAGGACGACGATGGTTGTGGTCACGTGACGACCTCCTGGCGCCCATGATACGTCGTCGGCGCCACCGTCGCATCCGGCTCCCCGCCGTCCGCACGCCGGGCGATCACGCCGCCGCCCAGCAACCGCTCGCCGTCGTACACGACCGCCGACTGACCGAGCGTGACCGCGAACTGCGGCTCGTCGAAGCGCAGGCGGAAGCGGTCCTCGCCCGTGCGCTCGAGGCTGGCCGCGACCGGCGTCTGGCGGTAGCGCACCTGGGCCATGACCCGGTTCGGCAGCTCGTCGTCGTGGCACAGGAGGTTGACGCGCTCGACCTCGAGCTCGCGCCAGTGACACATCTCGCGCGGCCCGACCACGACGGTGTTGGTGTCGCTCTCGAGGGCGATCACGAAGCGCGGCACGTGCGACTTCCAGAGGCCGAGCCCGCGCTTCTGGCCGATGGTGTAGTACGCCACGCCCGCGTGCTCGCCGACGACCTCGCGACCGCGGCTGGCGTCGACGACGGGCCCGGGCTCCGCCCGGGCGCGCCCCTGGAGGTAGGCGGCGACGGTGTCGGGGATGAAGCAGAGGCCGCTCGACGACGGTTTCCAGGCGACGGAGAGGCCACGCCTCACGGCCTCCTGACGCACCTCCTCCTTCGTCATCTCGCCGAGCGGGAACAGCAGGTACGGCAGGATCGCGCGCGGCAGCGCCCACAGGAAGTAGGTCTGGTCCTTGTCGTCGTCGCGTCCGCGATGGAGCTCGACGCCGCGCGCGCCGTCGACGCGGCGCACGTAGTGCCCGGTCGCCATGAACTCGCAGCCGAGGCGTTGCGCCTTCCGGACGAAGTCGCCGAACTTGATCTCGCGGTTGCACCACACGCACGGGTTGGGCGTCTGCCCCGCCTCGTAGCCGGGCACGAACGGGTCGATCACGACCCGCTCGAAGACCTCGCGCGCGTCGAGCAGGTAGAACGGGACGTCGAGCCGGTCGGCGATGCGGCGCGCGTCGAAGGCGGCCTCGGGACTGCAGCAGGCGTCGAAGGCGCCGTCCGGACGATCGTCGGACCAGAACCGCAGCATCGAGCCGACGACCTCGAAGCCGCTCTCCACGAGGAGCGCGGTCGCCACGGAGGAGTCGACCCCGCCCGACATGGCGGCGAGCACCTTCGGCCCACTGCCACGCTCGGCCGTGGGCGCGTGGCCCGGACTCGCGGTGGTGTCGTGGTCGGTGCGGATGGTCATGACGTTCGAGTGTAGCCGACGCCGCCCCGCGGACGCACGGTAGAGTGAACGTCGGAGGTCGACGTGAAAGCCATCCGCATCGCGCAGGTCATCGCGCTCGTGCTGCTCGCCATCTACCTGTGGGTGTTCCACAACGTCAACCCCGAGTACATCAGCCTGCCGCTCGTCATCTCCATGCCCCCGGCGCTGATCGTCCTGATCGCCATGATCCTGACGTGGCTCATCGCCTGGCTGCCGGCCCGCATGAAGGTGTGGCGCCTCCAGCGTCGCCTGAAGCAGGTCACCGAGGAGCGCGACGCGCTCGCGGCGCGCTTCGCCCCGCACGGCCATGGCCCGGGTGACGCCCCCGTCATCCCCGACCGGATCGATCCGTACGCGACCGGCAGCGGCTCGGGGCGCCGCGGCGACGACCCCACCGACTACCTGTGAGCGCCGACGACGGCGCCGCCTGGGCGATTCGTCGACCCGCACCGCTCGACGCCGTCAGGGCCTTGACCGACGAGTTGCACGTGCACCCCGCCCTGGCGGCCACCATCTGGGCGCGCGGGCTGCGCCATCACGCGTCGAGCCGGCTCAAACCGACGCTCGAGCCGGCCCCGATCCCACGGCTCGACGACGCGGCCGAACGCCTCGCCCTGGCGATCGAACGCCGTGAGCGGATCCTGCTCCACGGCGACTACGACGCCGACGGTGTGACCGGCACCGCGCTCCTGACGCTCGGCCTGCGTGCCCTCGGCGGACGCGTCACGCCCTTCGTGCCGGACCGCCTCGGCGACGGCTACGGCGTGTCGCCGGCGCGCGTCGACGAGCATGCGGCCAAGGCCGACCTCTTCGTCACCATCGACTGCGGCATCTCGAACGTCGCCGAGGTCGCGCGCCTGCGCGCCGCCGGCGTCGACGTGATCGTCACCGATCACCACGTGCCCGGCGAGACGCTCCCCGACGCCCTCGTCGTCCACCCGGCGCTGGCCCCGAGCGACGAGCACGGCACCGCCGACCTCACCGGCGCGGGCGTCGCCTACCACCTGCTCTGGGCGCTGCACCGACGCCTCGGCCTGGAGGCGCCCCTGGAGTACGCCGACCTCGCGACCATCGGCACCGTCGCCGACGTCGCGCCGCTCCTGGGGGCGAATCGCGCGCT
>SKWV01000020.1 GCA_007128755.1 Trueperaceae bacterium | reverse complement strand
GCAGCGTCCTCCAAGGCCGCCACGCCGCCATGATCGAGGGCGTCGACGACGACGTGGACGCTGCGGACGGGCGGGGCCGCGCGTCGCTCCGGCATGCCCGACGATACGCAGCCGGGAAGCGGGACGGCGCACGCGATGATCAGGAGGGCCCGCAAGGCGAGTCGACGGAGCGCCGGCACCCCTCGATCATCGGCGACGAGGCGAGCGGCCCCGGCGCCGGCTGGGCACGCCCTGAGGCCCTCCCGGCTCCGGACCGGTCCGTCACGCGAAGCCCGTGGGCCGGATCGTGACGTCCCCGACCTCGGCCGACGGGGGCAGCTCGAGCACGGTGCGGAGCACCGACGCCACGTCCCCGGGTGCGAGGAGCTTGCTGGCGTCGTAGGGCTTGCCTTCGGAGGCGTGGACCTCGCGCTGCATCGGGCTGTCGGTCCGTCCCGGGAACAGAGACGCGACGCGGATGCCGCGCGGGCGCAGCTCGTCGCGCAGTGAGTCGGCGAGCGCGCGCAGCGCGTGCTTCGACGCCGCGTAGGCGCCCCAGTTCGCGTTCGCCCGCAGCCCGGCGCCGGAGTTGACGAACACGATCTGCGCCGTGCCGTCGGCGAGGTAGGGGAGGAGCGCGACCGTGAGCGCGAGCGGCGCTCGGGTGTTCACCGCCATCTGCCGGTCGTACGCCCCGAGCACGCCCTCCTCCAGGGGCCCCAGTCCGACGACACCGGCACTGTGGACGACGACGCCGACACGGCGCCCGTCGTGCCGTACGGCGGCGGCCACGGCGGCCGCGGCGGTATCGTCGGCGAGGTCCGCCACGACGCTCGTGAGGGCTCCCGGGCCGGCGACCGCGCGCAGTTCGCGCTCCAACGCGGCGAGGCCCTCGCCGCCCCGCGAGACCACGAGCAGCTCGTGGCCGTGCGCGACGAGCTCCTGCGCGACGGCTCGTCCGATGCCGCTGGTGGCGCCGGTGACGACGCTGAGATGGCGCTTCGGATCCTCGTGCACGTGTGTCTCCGTTCGTGGTGGGTTCGGTCGCGAGGCTAGATGCCCCCGGTGATCTCCAGGTTGAAGCCGGTGAGGTAGCTCGCCTCGTCGCTCATCAGGTACGCGACGGCGTTCGCGACCTCCTCGAGCGACCCCAGCCGCCGGAGCGGGACGGAGGCGATGAGGGCTCGCTCGACGGCCGCCGCGTCCGGGGCGAAGTACTGCGTGCCGGTCGCCGCCTGGAGACGCGTCTGGCGCTCCCACATCACGCCCGGGCCGATGAGCGCTGGAGAGACGGCGTTCACGCGGATGCCGTAGGGGGCCAGGTCCTTGGCCGCGGTCTGCGTCATGCCGACCACCGCGAACTTCGAGGCGCCGTACGCGATCATGTTGGGTGGGCCCCTCACGCCCGCGTGCGACGCCATGTTGACGACCGCGCCCGCGCCCGTCTCCCTCAGGTGCGCCGCGGCCACCGCGAGCACGTGGAACGCGCCGGTCACGTTGACCGCGATCACGCGCTCGAAGTCGTCGGGCGGGTAGGCGTCGGTCGGCGCGAACGCCCCTTGGTAGCCGGCGTTGTTGAAGAGGTAGTCGAGGCGACCGAACCGTTCGACCACGCGTTCGAACGCGCGCTCCACCTGCGCGCGGTCGGTGACGTCGCACGGCACGCCGAGCACCCGCTCAGCCGCGCCTTCGAGCTCGGCGGCCGCGCTCTCGAACGGCCGGTCGGGGAGGTCGAGCAGCGCCACGGCGGCGCCCGAGCGGGCGAAGCGGCGCGCGGTGGCGCGTCCGATGTCGCCCGCACCCCCGGTGATGGCGATCACGCGCCGCGAGAAGTCGTAGGTCGCTCCGGCAGGGCCCATGGGCCCAACGGTACTCCGTGGCGGGCGCCGGTGGGCCGCGTCGCCTCGGAGCGCCCGTGTACGATGACGCGATGGACGACCGGAACGCGCTGGCACGGTTCGGCACACGGGGCCAGGCTCCTTCGTGACGGATGCGTTCACGCCCCTCGAGATCGCCCACAAGCTCGAACGCGTCGGCGTCGCGAAGGCGCGGATGGACACCCTCACGTTGCTCGCGCTGGCGGTGCTGGCGGGGGCGTTCATCTCCCTCGGCGCGCTCTTCTTCACGGTCGTGGTGACCGACGCCTCCCTCGGGTTCGGCCTCACGAGCCTCGTCGGCGGCCTCGCCTTCTGCCTCGGCCTGATCCTCGTGGTGGTCGCGGGCGCCGAGTTGTTCACCGGCAACAACCTGCTGGCGATGGCGTGGGCGAGCGGGCTCGTCGGCACCCGCGGGGTCCTGCGCAACTGGCTCATCGTCTACGTGGGCAACGTCATCGGCTGCCTCGGCACCGTCGGCCTCGTGGCGTTGGCCGGCATCGCCGGGCTCGGCGGCGGAGCGGTGGGAGAGACGGCCCTGCAGATCGCCGTGACGAAATCCGCCCTGCCCTTCGTGGAGGTGTTCGCACGCGGCGTGCTCTGCAACGCGCTGGTGTGCCTGGCGGTGTGGCTCGCCATGGGTGGGCGAAGCGTGTCCGACAAGATCCTGGCCATCCTCTTCCCGATCACGGCCTTCGTGGCGCTGGGCTTCGAGCACTCCATCGCCAACTGGTTCCTGCTGCCGTTCGGCGCGCTGCTCGACACGCAAGGCGCCGT
>SKWV01000176.1 GCA_007128755.1 Trueperaceae bacterium | reverse complement strand
GAGGTCAACGAGCTGCTCGAACAGCTCGACGGGGTCATCGTCGACATGCTCGCTCAGCAGCGGCAGATCCTGGTCCTGATCCCCGATCCCGGCACGCTCGACGCGCTCTTCGCGCTCATCGACGCGCTCGAAGCCATGGACCTCGTCGACTTCGTGAACCCGAGCGTGCTGCTGGAGAGCGACGAGCCGGCCGGTGTCCAGGCCCTGCCGGACAGCCCACCTCCCTGGAGCCGGATCGATCACCACCTCGCCGTGCGGGCGCACGCGGCCTGGAACGTGCGCGCGGCCCTGCCGCCGTTCGCCGAGCGGCCGCAGATCGTGATCGCCGACCTCTTCGGCGAGGGGACGCCCGGGAGCGCGCTCGACGCCGTCTTCTCGGGCTCGGACTACGAGCCCGACCGCCCGGACGGCAAGGAGCACGGCTACCACGTGCTCGGCATCATCAGCGGCGCCTTCGACCCGGTCCCCGGCCTCGGCCCCGACCCGAACGACGTGACGGGCATCTTCCCGGGGACGCTGCGCGTCCGCGCCGTCGACCTCCGGCAGTGGCGGATCCCGACGCTCACGCGGCAGTCGAACCACGTCATCCGGCGGATCGAGGACGCCCTCGCGCAGGCGCCCAGCGCGGGCGTGATCGTGAACACGAGCCTGAACGCGCGCGGGCACCCTGCGCGCAAGACCGCGGCACGGAGCTGGGCGGAGAAGGTGCGTGGCGGCAGCAGCGCGCACATCGTGGGCGCGGGGCTCGAGCCCCGCTTCGTCCACTTCACCTCGGCCGGGAACGCGAAGATCGAGGACGGGGTCGTCACGAAGCGCTGGGACGCCGCCGACAACAGCCATTGGACCCACGCCGCGCTCGGCGACATGACTCGCACCTTCAAGACCGACTACCCGAACCTCGCCAACATCTTCGTCGTCGAGAACCGCGTGCAGACGCGCCACGGGAGCGCCGACCCCGATACGGGCCTCGCGAGCCGTCCGCTCCCGGGCTGCGCGAACGACGGCTCGATCATGGGAGGCACCCTCTCGGCGATGGGCACCGGAGTCTGGTCGTCCCTCGCGACGTCCGCCGGGTTCAAGACGGGCACCTCGATGGCGACGCCGCAGGCGGCCGGCATCGCAGCGTACGCGTGGGCACTCGGCCCCGCCCTCTCGGGCCCGCAGGTCATGGCCCGGATCGCGCAGTCGGCGCAGGCGGCGCCGACCACCACGCTCACCCGCGGGAGCGTCGCGTGCAACGCGGTGGCGCCCCGGCCGGTGGTCGACGCCTACGACGCGGTCCTCGCCGCCGGCGGGGATGCCGCGCGGATCGCGCTGCTCGACGTCGACGGGAACGGCGTCTTCGACGAGGCCGACATCCACCTCTTCCTCGACGCCTTCCGCGCCCGCGGCGGCGCGCTCGACTACTCGCGCTTCGACCTGAGCGGCGACGGCCGCACCGGCGAGGCGAGCCGCACGGAGCGCTTCGATCTGGATGGGAATCGCTCGTACGGGACCGCGAGCCGTGTGGTCCACTATCCCGGCGGCAGCCGGAGCGTGAGCTTCGACGAGCGCGCCGTGAACGACTACGACGTGCTCTGCTACTACGCGTTCTCGTCGCTCTACGCCGGCGACGTCACGGAGCGGAACGAGGCGATCGGAGGCCTGTGCGCGGGCGGACCGGTCGTCGAGGTGACGGCGCCGCAAGAGGACCAGTCACACTGGGGGCCCACGGTCGAATATCGAGCCGAGGTGCATCCCAGCCAGGATGAGCTCGTCGGCGACTACACCGTCTTCTGGAGCTACGAGCTCGAGGACGGCGAGACGGTCCAGCTCGAGAGCACCGCCCCCGGTGCATCCGGGAGCGCGACGTTCCTCTGTCGAGACGTCACCCTCACCGCCTGGGCCACGCGCTCCGACCCGAGTCGCCAGGGGCGCGACACGGTGAGCTTCAGCGTCACGAACCACCAGGCCGAGCCGTGGCGTCCGGTCGTGATCCGGCCGAACGGGCACACGGTCTACGTGAACGTCCCGACCACGCCGAGCCTCGAGCTCGAGGGGATCGGGACGCGTCTCGCCTGCGCCGGAGCCGAGACGAGCGCGAGCCACCTCCGCTGGCTGGAAGGCGCCACCGTCCTGGCTGACACGCCGGAGCTGACGGTGCCCGGCGACTCCTTCACCACGGCCGACCCACGCACGCTCACGCTGCGGCACAACCAGAGCGCGCTCGAGACGCAGCTCCGGCTCGTGCCCTGCTCGACCGGCATACGGTTCGACCTGCCCCGATGCCCGGACCCGGCGTTCGCCGACGCGCTGCAGAACGCCCTGGCCGAGTGGCATCGGCAGGTGTTCGACGCGGCCGAGGCCCGCCGCTACCTCGACAGAGACCTCGCGGACCTCTACGCCGCCGTCGACACCCCGATGCCCGCGCCCTTCCCGCATCCGCCGGAGCACCTCATGCGCGATCTCCACCGGCTCGTGGGTGCGGCCGATGCGGCGTTCTTCGAGGAACTGTGGGAGCTGACGACCTCGCCCTCGGCGAGCGGCTTCGACGCGAGCCTCTTCGAGCTCCAGGCGACGGCTTCCCAGCAGATGTCGGACGACGCGCTGGCGCTGCTCATCGAGGCCAGCCAGGTTGTCCTGGCGACGTACGCG
>SKWV01000066.1 GCA_007128755.1 Trueperaceae bacterium | reverse complement strand
TGCGGCGGCCTGCACCGCTCGCTCGAGGTCGGCGACTTCGTGCTGCCGACCGCGGCGATCCGCGACGAGGGGGCGTCGAAGCACTTCATGCCGCCGCAGGTCCCGGCGCTGCCGACGTTCAAGATCCAGAAGTTCGTGTCGCAGATCGTGGTCGAGCGCGGGCTCGACTACCGCACCGGCGTCGTGCACACCACCGACTACCGCTTCTGGGAGTTCAACGACCGCTTCAAGGACCAGCTCTACGAGGAGCGCGCGCTCGCCATCGACATGGAGAGCGCGACGCTGTTCTCGGTCGGGTTCGCCAGCAAGGTCCCCATCGGCGCGCTGCTGCTCGTCTCCGACCTGCCGCTCCGCGCGGGCGGCATCAAGACGAAGGAGAGCGCGCGGGCCGTGTTCCGGCGCTTCGCCGACCTGCACATCGAGGTGGGGATCGAGGCGATGAGCCAGATCGCCGAGCGCGGTGAGCACATCCGGCACTACCGCTGGTAGCCCGCAGGACACCTGACGAGGTGAATCCTCGCGGCGGCATCCCGATCGATGTTCCTTCCCGAGGGCTGCCGAGCTGCTCGTGACCGACGCACGCTATCGGCCGCTGCCGGTCGGTATGCCGACGACGCGCCCGTCGAGCAGGTTCTGGGTGAACTGCCTGAGGTCGTTCGTCAAGCGCGGGTAGGCTCCTGGATGCGGCCCTTCGTCCTGGACGCGCTCGAGCACGGTCTCGAGCACCACGTCGATCGTTCGCTCGGCGTGTGCGAGTCCCCAGGAGCGACCCTCTTCGAGGAGGTGCGCTCGCGTGATCTGCGCGTGGCGAAACTCTCCAGCGATCGCGAGCGCCATCTCCCCGTCGTTCTTCTGGTGGGCTTGCGGGACGAAGTCGTAAGCGGGCGCGAGCTCGAGGGCGCCCTCTTGGCTGTGGAGGAGGGAGATGTTCTTCGCGTGCATGTCCAAGTTCCCGACGGCGGCAGCGAGCACCACCATGCGGAGGAGCTTGTCGAGGTCCTCCGGCCGCGTGTGCCGTTCGAGGACGCGCGCGATTCGCTCCAGACTGACCTTCCCGCCGTACCGCTGGTACTTCTCGTCGCCGCTCGCGCCGAGGGCCTGGTTGAAGTCTTCCTGGTGGAGCCGCGCCTGTGGGGCCGTGGGCACACGGTCGTAGCGTTCGACGACGAGTGCCGGCACGTCGGAGAACTCCTCGATCCACGTTCGCTGCGGCGTCAGCCCGACGGCGCGTGCGAGGCGGGCGCCGTACTCCTCGTCGTAGATGATGGTGGGGAGGCCCGCAGGCACTGGCTTGAGGATGTGCGTGGAGGGTGAGCCGTCGAGGGCCCTGTTCCAACCTGCTGCCGTGTGGGCCAGAACGATCTTGTCCTGGACCCCAGCCAACGACGACTTGCCGCCCGTCGGCTTGTTGCCGAGCGGGAAGTCCTGCACGTTCTCCAGCAGCTCTGCCACGCCGGCGGCGTCGAGGGCGTCGAGCCTCGGCTCGCGGGGTTCGCCGGGCAGGTCGGGGTCCCAGATCTGGAGCGCCCCAGCGACGTCGCGACCGTAGTTGCGGAGAAGCGCGATGGTGTCGTTCTCGGGCACACGGGCTTCCTGGGCCAGCCTCTTCAGCATGCGGCCCTCGGGGAGGAGCTCCTGGAAGAAGTTGCGCCGCCTCTGCTTGTGGGCTCGAGTGGGCACCAGTGCGAGAGGGATGGCGACCGAGAGGATCGGGCTGTCGATGCCGAACGTCCTCACGGCGCCTGGTTCGATCATCAGGTCGAACGTGCGCCAGTCGCCCCTCAGAGTGCCGAAGAGGGCGCCGTAGAGTTCGACGACCAGGTCACCCATGCTTCTCGGGGACTTCGATCGTAGCGGAGAGTTCGACGTCGATCTCGCGCATCATCGCGAACAGCCGGTCCATGAAGATGGACGGTTTGCCGGCTTCGATCTCCCAAATGTAGCGTTGCGTGGTGCCCAGTCGTTCGGCAAGTTCTCGTTGGCTCAGGCCCTTGAGCAGGCGAGCTTGTTGCAGGATCCTGCCGAGCGACTCGGCGCTCGTGACCTTCCCGGAGTACTCCACGCCTGCCTCCTGACTACCTAATCGTAGTCATCCGTAGCGACTACCAAATCGTAGTCACTCTAGACAACTACGACAAAGTAGTCAAGTACCGTACGCCGGAATGGGCGTCGCGGAGCTCGACCGCGAGGCGACTGCCCCTGGCGGCGGCAGGGACTACGTGATGCGTGCCTGTGAGAGGCGCGTCGGCGCCTCGCGTCGCCCTCTCCGTATGGCCGTGGAGGATTCGACGGTAGCGATGCGCCGCGGCGACGTACCGTGCCCCATCAGGCTCTCGAGCGTGGCGTGCGCCTCATGATCGGCGTGCATTCAGGAGGCGTACATGAAGCGACCGGTGATGCCGACCCCGTTCCTGCTGATCCTCGTGCTGTTCCTCGGTGCGTGCGCGAACGTCGCCGACCCGCGCGGTGAGGCGCCGATCGCCGACGCCGGAGCCGACAGGACCGTCCTCATCGGCCACGGCGTCACGCTCGACGCGTCGGCCTCGAGTGATCCCGGCGGGCAGGCGCTGAGCTTCTCGTGGTCGCTGGTCGCCACCCCGCACGGCAGCACGGCGCAGGTGCAGGACGCCGAGGGAC
>SKWV01000448.1 GCA_007128755.1 Trueperaceae bacterium | reverse complement strand
CGCCGGGTTCGAGGCGCGCGCGGAGCGCGTCGGCGCGCTCGCAGGCGCGCTCGAGCGGGCGCTCCTCGCGCTGCCGGACGTCGTGGTCAACGGCGCCGGCGCGCCCCGCGGACCGAAGCACGTGAACGCGCGGATCGGCGCCGTCGATGGCGAAGCGCTGCTCATGAACCTCGACGGCGAGGGCGTGCTGGCCAGTGCCGGGTCGGCCTGCGCCGCCGGCAGCCTGGAGCCGAGCCACGTCCTGCTGGCGATGGGGCTGACGAGGCAGGAGGCCACCGCGAGCGTGCGCTTCAGTCTGGGCGATCACCTGAGCGACGCCGACGTCGCCGAGGCGGCCGAGCGCATCGCGCGCGCCGTGGCGCGCACGCGGGCGGTGCCCGTCTAGGACGTGGGCCTCAGGCGGACTTGCGCCGTGGCGCCCGAGCGAAGGCGGCCATGGGGTCGTCCAAGTCCTCGACGTCGATCAGGATCTCGCTGACGCCGCTCCCCGGCACCTCGTACATCAGATCGCCGATGGTGCGCTCCATGATCGAACGCAGGCCCCGCGCCCCGGAGCCGCGCGCGTCCGCTCGCGTGGCGACCTCGCGCAGCGCGGCGTCGGTGATCGTGAGCGCGACACCCTCGAGCGCGAACAACTCGCGGAACTGCCGCACGAGGGCGTGCCGCGGCCGCGTGAGGATCTCGACGAGCGCGTCGACGCTGAGGTCGTGCAGCCGGACGTTCACCGGGAGCCGACCGATGAGCTCCGGGATCAGCCCGTAGGTGAGCAGGTCCTCGGGCAGGATCTCGGCGCTCGCCACGGCGTCGTCGCCGTCGTCGCTCTCGATCTGGAAGCCGACGCGCGAGACGGTGACGCGCCGCCGGACGATGTCCGAGAGCCCCTCGAACGCGCCGCCGCAGATGAACAGGATCTGGCTGGTGTCGACCGGGATCAGCTCCTGGTGCGGGTGCTTGCGGCCGCCCTGCGGGGGCACGGTCGTCAGCGTCCCCTCGATCATCTTGAGCAGCGCTTGCTGCACGCCCTCCCCGGAGACGTCGCGCGTGATGGACGGACCCTCGGACTTGCGCGCGATCTTGTCGATCTCGTCGATGTAGATGATGCCCTGCTCGGCCGCGGCGACGTCGTAGTCGGCGACCTGGAGCAGCCGTAGGACGATGTTCTCGACATCGTCGCCGACGTAGCCCGCCTCGGTGAGCGTCGTGGCGTCGGCGATGGCGAAGGGGACGCTCAGGATCTTCGCGAGCGTCTGCGCCAGCAGCGTCTTGCCGGTCCCGGACGAGCCGAGGAGCAGGATGTTCGCCTTCTGGAGGTCGGCCTCGGGGTGCTGGAGGCGGCGGACGTGCTGGTACACCGCCACGGCGAGCGCGCGCTTCGCCGACTCCTGCTCGATCACGTGCTGGTCGAGCTGCTGCTTGATCTCGCGGGGCGTGGGCACGCGCACGGATCGCGCCGGGCGCGAGGGTGCCGAGGCCAGGGCGTCGTGGTAGCGCTCCACGCAGCGCTCGCAGATGATCGCCTCGCCGCGCTCGGCCGCCACCATGCGGCGGACGTCGGCGGCCCCGGAGCCGCAGAAGCTGCAGTCGGGAACGCTCACGTCACGACGCCTCGGTCGCCCCGAAGCGCCCCATCGTCTTCGGCTCCACGACCCGATCGATGAGCCCGTAGGTGGCGGCCTCTTCGGGGTTCATGAAGTTGTCGCGCTCCATGTCGCGCCGCAATTGCGACCGCGGGTGCCCGGTGTGGCGCTCGTAGATCGACTCGAGGATGTCGCGCAGCGCCAGGACCTCGCGCGCTTGGATCTCGATGTCGGGCGTGTTGCCGCGGAAACCGGCCGAGCCGGCGTGGATCATGATGCGGGAGTTGGGTAGCGCGACGCGATGGCCGTGCTCGCCCGCCATGAGTATGACGGAGCCCATGCTCATGGCGATGCCGACGCAGTTGGTGTGCACCGGCGCCTTGATGTACTGCATGGTGTCGTAGATCGCGAGCCCGGCGTAGACCTCGCCGCCGGGGCAGTTGATGAACATGTTGATCGGTTGCTCGCTCGCCTGGGACTCGAGCAGCAGCAGCTGCGCCACGATGACGTTCGCCACCTCCGAGTCGATCGGCGTGCCGAGGAAGATGATGCGTTCCTTGAGCAACCGGCTGTAGACGTCGTACATGCGCTCGCCACGGCCGGTCTGCTCGATCACGTAGGGGATCAGCGGCATGGCCTCACCTTACCAGGGGCCTGGTCGACCCACCGTCCCGGGCGACCGCGTGGGGTGGCGTGCCCCGTCAGCCGCTGGCGCGTTCGGCGGCGTCGTCGCCGACGCCGTCGTCGTCCGCGCCCTCTTCGTGCACGCCCTCGGCGCCCTGATCGTCGGCGCCCTGATACTCGGAGCCCCCATCCTCAGCGGACGGATCGTCAGCGGACCGGGTGCCGGCAGGCTCGAGCTCGTCCTCGCCGTCGCCGCCGGGAGCGGCCTGTTCCACGCGGCCGGTCTTCTCGGCGACGACGGCGCGCACCGCGCGGTCGCGCTCGAGCAGGAAGCGGTAGTTGCGGAGCCACTCCTCGCCCATCTCCTCGCGGAAGCGGCGCACGTCCTTGCGGTCTCGCATCGCCATGTGTCTCACGGCCGCCTCGAACTCCGCGTCGCCGATCTTCG
>SKWV01000096.1 GCA_007128755.1 Trueperaceae bacterium | reverse complement strand
GACGACCGCGGCGAGTGTGGCGCCTTCGGCGTGCGCTAGGACGACCTGGCCCGCGGCGACGGCCTCCTCCGCGAGGACGTCGAGTCGACCCGTACCCGCGGTCGTCGGCATGAGGGTGATGGAGACGCTCGCGCTGAAGGCGACGCCCTCCACGCTCGGCCTGATGGTCACCGTGCCGACCGCCGCGCCGGCCGTGTAGGTCGCGGCGTACCTCCCGCCGCCTTCGTCGGCGGCAACCGGATCGATCGTTCCCAGCTCGAGTGCGCCGAAGGTGACCGTGGCGCCGCCCGTTGTGACGTCGTTGCCGAACGCGTCCTTGAGCTGGATGGTGATCCGGCTGGTCGAGACCCCGTCCGCCCACAGCGTCGCGGTATCGGCGGCGACGGTGCTCGTCAGGGCCGAGGGAGCGCCGGCGGTGCCGACGGCGCTCATGCTCGTGCTGATGCTCGGGGAGGAGCCGCTGACGGTCGCGCGCACGGAGTTGCTGCCCGCGGTGGTGCCCAGGAGCCACGAGGAGAGCGAGGCGACGCCGCTGGCGTCGGTCATGACGGACGTGTCGGGAGTGATCCTGCCGCCGCCGGCCGTCACGGCGAACGTCACCGACACGTTCGGGACCGGGTTCGTCGCCGCGTCCAGCACGCGTACGCTCGGCGGTACCGGCACGGCCGAGCCAGCGGTGGCCGATTGGCCGTCGCCCGCGACGACGGAGAGGGTCGCCGGCACCCCGGGCTCCTGCGATCCGGCGGCCACGGTCACCGTGGCGCTGGCGCGCTTGCTGGCGTCGAACACACTGACCGCCTGGATCTCGGCGACGCCCACCGCGATCGCCTCCACGCGCCCCGATGCGCTCACGGTCGCCACACCCGTGTCGCTGCTGCTCCACGCGACGCTCTCGTCGGCGCCACCCACCGCGACCACGCTCACCCGGATGTCGACCGTGCTGCCGACCGCGAGCGTCAGCTCCGACTCGTCGATCGTCACGGCCTCGACAGCCGGCGCCGCCACGACGGACACGGACACGCTGTCGAACACGGTGGTGTCGAACTCGCTCGTGGCCGTGATCACGGTCGTCCCGACGGCTTCGCCCGTCACCACGCCCGTGGGGCTCACGCTCGCGACGCCGCCGTCGCTGCTCGTCCAGCTGACCGCGTCGCTCGCGCTCCCCACCGTCTCGACCGTCGCCGAGAGCGTCAGGGTCGAGCCCACCGCGACCGATCGGGCGCCATCGTCGATGCGCACACCGACGACGCTCGACACCGGAACGGGACCGGCGCACGCGGCCAGCACGAGCAACAAGAACGAGAACGATGTCAGCGCCGAACGCCGCCACACCACCATGCATCATCACCTCGAACGGGCTTGCCGAAGCCCGTGCGCGAGCACGCGGAGCTTCGGCAGCGTCTGGATCAGCATCTCGAGCGGGTGCTCGACGCGTGCGACGTCGGCCGGTCAAGAGCTGGTATTCGCGCTCGATCCCTGACCGTCCGAGAGCGGCAGCTCCGGCAGACGGTTGCAGGTCGATCATCGTACTCCCGTCGGGCCTCCCCAAGGACGAGGCGGCAGGTCGTCATCGACCCGCCGCCCCACGCAGGCCGGATCGCACTCAGGGCGCGGGCGCCACCTTCACCATCTCGAGTTTCAGGGGAGCGGACGAGACGAGATCGAGCGGCGTCCCACTGTCCTGGAACACCGTGAGCTCGACGAAGTCGTTGGCCGCGAGGAGCAGGAGCCCGGACACGGACTGCGTCATGAAGCCGGCTCCGGTACGGGTGTCACCCATGCGCGCCGTGTTGTTGCGCAAGATGCTCATGCCCCGCGTCCCGACGGCGCTCGTTGCCCAGGTGACGCTGGCGGAGACCTGGTAGATGCCCGCGACCGGTGCGACGAGGCGGGTGTTGTTGGTGGTGTTGCTATGGAGGTCGGCGGTATCGAAGAACTCTGCGTCGAACGCGACCTTGAAGCCCTGGTCGTTGGGGACGGTCAGGTTGCTCTGACGCGTCACGCTCACGGCCGGGGCGGCGCTCTGCGCGTCGATGGCGGCCTTCGCGGCCGCGAGATCGGCCTCGAGCGCGTCGATGGCGGCTTTCGCTGCCGCGAAGTTGTCGTTGATGACGTCGTTGAGGGAGCTGGCCGACACGACCGTGCCGTCCTGGAACGCGGCCGGTGTGAAGGTCACGGCGGCCACCCAGACGCTGAGGCCGAGCGCGAGCGCCAAGATCGTGGAACGAAGCATCGTCTTTCGGTTCATGGTTTGCTCCTTTACGGCCCGAAGAGGCAGGTGCCGAACGTCGAAGTGGCGTCTCCGAAGACGCAGGTAGCGAGCACGCTACTGCCCGTGGTGAAGGAGAAGGTGACCGGACTCGCCATGGCGGTCCCGGTGCCGGCGGTCGCCCCCGTGCCGAGCGTGACCGTATGGACGGTGTCCTGGGTCAGGTCGCTGGTCGGGGTGCAGGTCATCACGGTCGAGACGAAGTTCCAGGAGAAGGAGCAGGGGATCGCGGGTGAGGCGCTCCAGGCAGCTTCGGTAGCCGGTCGCTGCATGGTGGTGGAGAAGGTCACCGAGAGGTTGCCGTTCAGCGGCACGTCGGTCGCGCCGTTCTGCGGGATCGTCGTGACCACGATCGGTGGCGTGCCGGCTCCGGCGGTCGGCG
>SKWV01000323.1 GCA_007128755.1 Trueperaceae bacterium | reverse complement strand
TCGTGCTGCTCTACGGCGCGGTCAGCATCCCCTTCGGCGTCTGGGTCCTCAAGGGCTACCTCGACACCATCCCCAAGGAGCTCGACGAGTCGGCCTGGATCGACGGCGCCGGCAAGCTCTACACCCTCTGGCGCATCCTCGTGCCGGTCATCGTGCCCGGCATCGCGTCGCTCTTCATCATCCTGTTCGTGGGCAAGTGGAACGAGTTCGCCTTGGCCTCGATCCTGCTGCGCGATCCCGACATCTTCTCGCTCACGGTGGGCACCTACACCCTGCTCGGCCCCGACGAGTCGGACTTCCGCCTCACGGCAGCCGCGTCACTGATCAACATCGTCCCCATCCTGCTCGTGTTCCTCGCGCTCCAGCGCTACCTCATCTCCGGCCTCACCGCCGGCGCGGTGAAGCAGTGACTCCTGCGCGCGACCCGGAGGACCGCCATGCCCCACGCCCCCCTCACCGACGAGAGCGCACGATGGACCAGCCCGACCTGCTGATCGCCGGCGGCGGCCTCGGTGGGGTGGCCGCCGCCCTCGCCGCCGCGCGCGTCGGACGCCGCACCCTCCTGGTGGGCGCGCACGCCTGGCTCGGTGGCCAGCTCACCACCCAGGGCGTCCCCCCGGACGAGCACCGCTGGATCGAGCGCATGGGCGCCACGGCGTCCTACCGGGCGCTGCGCGAGGCGATCCGCGACCACTACCGGCACCACTACCCGCTCACCGACGCCGCCCGGCGCGATCCGCTCCTCAACCCCGGCAACGCCTGGGTGAGCCGGTTGTCGCACGAGCCACGCGCCGCCGCCGCCGTCATCGACGCGCTGCTGGCGCCGATGGAGGCTTCCGGCATCCTCACCGTGCTGCGCGACGCCCGCGTCACGCGCGTCGAGCGTGACGGCGAGCGCATCACCGGCGTGCGCATCCTTCGCGCCGACGGCACCGTCCTCGAACGCACGCCGCGCTTCGTGCTCGACGCCACCGAGACCGGCGACCTGCTGCCGCTGGCCGGGGTCGCCTACGTGACCGGCGCCGAATCGCGAGACGAGACGGGCGAGCCGCACGCGCTGGCGGGCCCGGCCGAGCCGCAGTCGATGCAGTCGTTCACCATCCCCTTCGCCCTCGAGTACCGGCCCGGCGACGACCACACCATCGACCGCCCCGACGGCTACGCCCACTGGCGCGACTACCGCCCCGACTTCTGGCCCGGGCCGCTGCTGAGCTTCCGCCAGCTCGATCCGATGACCATGCAGCCGCTCGACGGCCGCCTCTTCGACCCCAGTATGGAACGGCTCCAGTTCGACGCCGCCGTCGGCCGCTCGAACCGCGACGGCTACGTGCTGTGGAGCTACCGGCGCATCCTCGACGGACGGCACTTCAGCCGGAAGGTGCCCGACGTCAGTATGGTGAACTGGCCCCAGAACGACTACTGGCTCGGCTCGATCGTCGACGTCGACGAGGCCACCGTGGCGCGTCACGTCGCCGAGGCGAAGTCGCTCTCGCTCAGCCTCCTCTACTGGCTGCAGACCGAGGCGCCGCGGCCCGACGGCGGCACAGGCTACCCCGGGCTCCGCCTTCGCGCCGACGTCTTCGGGACGAGCGACGGGCTCTCGATCGAGCCGTACGTCCGCGAGGGGCGTCGCATCCGCGCCCGCACCACCGTGCGCGAGCAGGATCTCGCGTTCGAGGTGCGCGGCGACCACGGCGCCGAGCGCTACCCCGACAGCGTCGGCATCGGCATGTACCGCATCGACCTCCACCCCTGCACCGGCGGGCGCTCCTACGTCGACCTCACCACCTGCCCCTTCCAGATCCCACTCGGCGCCCTCGTGCCCGAGTCGATCGAGAACCTCCTGCCGGCCGGCAAGAACATCGGCACCACCCACATCACCAACGGCGCCTACCGGCTCCACCCGATCGAGTGGAACGTCGGCGAGGTCGCCGCGCTCCTCGCCGACCGCTGCCTCGCGCGCGACCTCACGCCGCAGGCGCTGCACGAGGACGCCAGCGAGCGCGGCGCCTTCCAGGCCGAGCTGGTGCGCCACGGGATCGAGCTGGAGTGGCCGCGGGTCGAGGCGTACTAGCGTGAGCGTGCTCGACCACGAGGTGGTCGCTCGCGACCTCTGCGCCGCACTCCACGGCGCCCTGCGCTACGACGACGCCGACCGCTCGTTCAGCCCGCACTTCTCGAACGTCGGCCTCGGCTTCGTGGGCGCGGCCACCCCCGCGGGGCCCGCGGCCGGGAGCGGCGGACCGGAGGCGAGCGGCTCCCGCACCGCCGGAGGCCGCGAGGTCGCCGGCATCGCCACCGCCTACCTGCACGTCAACCGCGTCAGCCGCGCGCTGGGCGCGCCGTTCCTCGTCCTCGACCGGCCGCTCGCTCGCCCCGGCCGCCATGGCGCCCTCGAGGTGCGGCAGCCGCTCGAGGGGGGCGGCGAGGCGCGGATCGTGGGCTGCGACGTCGACACCTTCGTGCTGAGCGCGACCGGCGTCGGCGGGGCAACGCTCGGCGTGTTGGGCGACTTGGATCTCACCGCGCTCCGGTCGGTGGCGTGCGACGACGCCGAGCGCCGCTGGCACGCCCGCGTGCCCACCCTCGACGCGCGCGACCCCGACCCCGCCCTCCCGATCGCGCTCGCGGTGCGCGCCCTGCGGGGCACCTGGCACGGCG
>SKWV01000062.1 GCA_007128755.1 Trueperaceae bacterium | reverse complement strand
CCGAAGCTGATGCGTCAGGGCGTGATCTGACCGCGGATCTCGCCGGCCGGGTTGGCCTCGGAGTGAGCGTTGATGTAGAGCAGGCCGTCGGCGAACCAGTTGCGCTGCTCTTCGCTCATCGTGAAGGTCCCGCCGAAGGTACGCGCTTCGTTGTCGAAGACGAGCGGGAAGACGACGCCGGCGTTCTCGTCGGCCGCCGCCGGGCCGTGGACGTGGACGCCGGGACCGGCGATGTCGAAGCCCTCCCACTCACCGTCGACCGTCATCACGTTGCCGAGGACCGTCACGTTGGCCGTGCCGAACGCTTCGGTCTCGACCGGCGGGACCTGGTTCTCGCCGGACATGACGACCTCGAGGATCGTGGGGCCGGGTTCGCGCGGCCCGCAGGCCGCGATGAGTCCGGCGATCAGGAAAGCCATGAGGACGAGCATGGGTCGGGACATGGTGAGCCTCCTTGCGTCGACGATGCCATCGGCGGTCTTCCGCCGCGGCTCGTCGGGGCGGGCCAATCATAGACATGCCTCGGCGAGAATCGAGGGGCGGTCGACACGTCGCGAGGTGTGAACCGGTCGCCCTGGCCGAGACCGCCCGCGAGCGGTAGCGTGAGGCGTGAGCCCCAGCGTCTGGTCCGACCTCCTCGCCCACACCCACTTCGCCGACTCCACCATGCTGCTGACGGGGCTGGCGGCGGTCGGCTTGGTCGGCCTCTCGAAGGGCGGCCTGGGCGGCGCCTTCGCGCTCATGGGGGTGCCGGTGCTGGCGCTGGTGATGCCGCCGGTGCAGGCGGCGGCCCTGTTGCTGCCGCTGCTCTTGATGATGGACGCGGTCGGCCTGTGGACCTGGCGTGGCTACTTCGATCGCTCCGTCCTGAAGGCGATGCTGCCGGCGGCGGCGGTCGGGATCGGCGTGGGGGGACTCACGGCCGCCGTGACGCCGGAAGGCCTGGTGCGCCTGATCGTGGGTCTGGTGGCGCTGGGGTTCGTGCTGCGGTCGCTGCGGCCGATGCGTGTGGGCGCGGCGAAGCCGCCCTCGAGCGTCTCGGCGTGGTTCTGGGGGAGCCTGGCCGGCTTCACCTCCTTCGTGGCGCACGCGGGCGGTCCGCCGTACCAGGTGCACACCCTGCCACTGCGGCTCGACCCGCGTGTCTACACGGGCACGAGCGTGATCTTCTTCGCCGTCGTGAACCTGGTGAAGGTCGTGCCGTACGCGGCGCTGGGGCAGCTCGACGGTCGCACCCTGCTGTCGGCGGTCGTGATGCTGCCGCCGGCGGTGGTGGCCGTGCTGATCGGCGCCGCGCTGGTGCGGCGGATGAAGGCCGCGGTGTTCTACCCGTTCATGCTCGTGATGGTGGCGGCGGTGGGATTGCGGCTGGTCTACGACGGTCTGCGCGCGTTCGCGTGGTAGGTCGCGGTGCGCTCGCTCACGCTGGGTGACGGAGGCGGCATCTCGGATGTCCGAGATCCTTATGCTCGCGCTCTGAGGTCGATCGACCCGTAGCCACCCACGCCCGAGGCGAGATGGGAGCACGTCATGAGTCAGGACCCACCGGCGCGTGAGGAGCATGACGATGGTGTCGTGCAGTGGCTGCTCGATGCCGATCCGGCGATCCGCTGGCAGGCGATGCGCGACCTGACCGATGCGCCGGCGCACGAGGTCGCGGCCGAGCGTGCGCGTGTCGCCACCGACGGATGGGGAGCGCGCCTGCTCGAGCTGCAGGGGCCCGACGGTCGCTGGGGTGAGGCGGCGTGGAACCACGGATGGGACTCCACCATGCACGTCCTGTGGCTGCTGCCTCACCTCGGGCTCGATCCCACGAGCGTGGAGGCCCAGCGTGCGGTGGGCCGCGTCCGCGATCAGGTGACGTGGCGGGGCGCTGGTCCGCCGGAGTGCGACGACAACCGCTTCTTCGAGGGTGAGCTCGAGCCGTGCATCAATGGGCAGGTGGCGGCGGCCGGCGCCTACTTCGGCCAGGACGTCGGTGGCCTCGTCGAACGGTTGCTGGGCGAGCAGCTGACCGATGGCGGCTGGAACTGCGACGCACCCGAGGGCTCGACGCGATCCTCGTTCAACACGACGATGTGCGTGCTGGAGGCGTTGCTGGCGTACGAGCGGCTGGCGGGCCGGAGTGGGCGGGTGAGCGCAGCCCGCCGCCGCGGCGAAGCGTACCTCCTGGAGCGGGGGCTCTTCCGGCGCCGCTCGACGGGCGAGGCGATCCTACGAGACCGGAAGAGCGGCGCCTCGTGGATGCGCTTCGCGTTCCCCACCTGGTGGCACTACGACGTGTTGCGGGGGCTCGAGTACCTGCGGAGCGCCGGCGTCGCGCCGGACGAGCGGGTCGCCGACGCGGTCGCCTTGGTCGCCTCGAAGCGGGGCGACGACGGACGGTGGCCGCTCGAGACCTGGTACCCCGGCACGATGCCGGTCGAAGTGGGCGAGCGCGAGGGTCGACCGAGCCGATGGATCACCCTGCGGGCCCTGCGGGTGCTGGACTGGTACTCGACCCGTGTCGTTGCGGGGAACGCGCGCTCCTCGTGACGTGGAACGCCGTTCGGCGGCCGCGCCTCAGTTGGAGATGACGGGGCTGCTGCGGACGTGCGTGGCGTCGTCGAGCTGCTCGAGCATGAAGTGCGCCATGTCGGCGCGGGCGATGCGCGGACCGGTGT
>SKWV01000233.1 GCA_007128755.1 Trueperaceae bacterium | reverse complement strand
CCATGGCGACGATCAGCTCCCGGCCATCGCAGATGAGATCGTTCGAGAACCAGCCGAGGAAGTCGCACTCGGTCCCGCTGAAGGCGATCGAGCCGAAGAACGACGGCGGCGTACCACCGAACCGCGCCTCGAGGTTCGCGCGCGCCGTCTCGAGCGCTTCCTCGAAGCCGTCCGCGACCGCCGCGCGTATCGCCGCGAGCACGTCCTCACCGTCGTCGTCGATGAAGCCGCCGTCGGCGAAGTCGTCGGCGAGGGTGTCGAGGTCGTCCTGATCGAGACCCGCGAGGAGCGACGCCACGGAGAACGCGAGCAGCACGCCGTTATCGAGCGATCCTTCGGCGTCGGCCTGCAAGAGGTTCAGGTCGGTCGGCGACCGTGTGATACCGAAGGCGGCGCGCATCTCGGCGACGGCCGTGTCGCGGGCCTCCTCGAAGGTGTCGCCGTCGTCGAGCAGCGTGAGGATACGCGTGGCCATGATGTGTGTGAACACGTTCACGTTGGCGGCGAACCCGTCGTCGGCGAGTGTCACCGCGCGGAGCGTGAGCGCGTCGTCGCCCACGTCGCCCTGCACCTCGTCGAAGAACGTCCCGGTGGCGACGATCTCGGTGACGCCGCTCCACGGCACGGTGTCGAGCATGAAGCCGCCGTTCTCGAGCAGGCTCGCAGACACGTTCTCGCCGGTACGCGCGCCGAACGCGTCGAGCCGGTGGAGCGTAATCGAGCCGCCCGCCGCGAAGGGCCCCTTCTGGGCGACGCCCGACGCGGATCCCGCCGGTGGCTCCGGATCGCCGGGAGACGCGGCGACCGTGATCTCCGCGCTGCCGCTCTTGGTGCCGTCGACCTGGCTCGTGGCGATGATGTCGGCCTCACCCGCCACCACTCCCGTCACCTGCCCGTTCGACGTCACGGTCGCGACGCTCGTGTCGCTACTCTCCCAGGTCACGGCCTGCGACACGCCCACGCTCCCCTGCACCGTGGCGCTGGCCGTCGTGCTGGCACCGACGCCGATCTCCGGGGCCTCCAGCGTGACGCTCACGCCGGTGACGCTCGGCGTGGGCTCCGTGGTGCTCGCGGTGCCGCCACAGGCGACGAGCGCGAGCGCGAGCAGCGCCGTGGGTACGAGTGTCTTCATCCAGCGTCCGATCATGACTCCTCCTTCGGTCTAGCGGGATCGACGTCCGTGGGCGGTGGCGCCATCACCGCGCCGGGGCGGTGGCGACGAGCGGCTCGCGTTCGACGTCGAGCACGTGATCGCGGTCGTGCAGGCGTAACGGTCCGAGCATCCGGTGGGGTCGGGAGAGCTCGATCGACACCGTGCCGACTTCGGCGCCCGCGCCGTCGATCAGCCGGGCCATGAAGAGCGAGGGAGGCGGAGGCGACAGGGTGCGGTCGACCTCGGCGTCCGAGTCGATCCCTCCTCCGCTCCCCGTTCGTGCGGCGTCGGCGAGCACGAACCGCTGCCAGCACGACGCGCCGACCCGGCCGTCGACGCGGAGCGGTGCGCCGCCGTCGACGACGAGCTCGCCACGGACCTCGTACACCCGGTCGCTCACGAACTCGACGTCGAGGGAGAGCGCGACCGCGAGGACGCTCAGATCGTCCGATGCCGGCGTCGCGACGCCCTCCCAGGAGCCTCCGATGACCCGTTCGTCGCTCGGGAACGCGACGTCCTGTTCCGTGCACGACAAGCTCCCCAGCAGATCGTTCAAGCGGCAGCCGAAGAGGGAGAGCGCGAGCACGAGCACGGTGACGAGGCTGAGGAGCCGACGCCGGCGCACGGCGCCGCCGATGGGCGCAGGAACGGCGGGGGACGGAGCGGGTGGGCGTAGTGGCTGCATGCGGCGCCTCCTGGGATCTCGTCGTTTTCGGGTGCTCTAGGCTACGAAGCGCGCGTTGGTCCCGCGTTGGCGCCCGTCGCGCCAGGCGCCGGTACGGGGGTGACGCGCTCGATCGACCGTGAGACTCGTGACCTCGAGATCGTCGCTGCAGACGAGTTCGACACGGACGACCCGCGTCGGCGTGACGAGGTCGCCGGACGTCAGCACGAGCGAGGCGCCGTTCGGCCCGGGCGAGGCGAGCGAGCAGTCGGCCGCCACCTCGACCGTCTGGGTCTCTCCGACCGGCACCACGCCCTCCGTGGGGGCGACACGGAGCCACGCACCGGTGGGCGACGCCGTGAACGTGAGCTCGGAGGTGCCGCGGCTCGCGAACGTCACCACGTCGGTGGCGGTCCCGGCGAGGAGGGCGCGCATCGTGAGCTCGGAAGGCTCGGGCATGCCCATCGAGGGTCCCTCGCGGGGCGGGGACTGCGTGACGCTGCACTCGGCGGCGATCAGCATGAGCCCGATCATCGCGCTCCAGAAGCCCTTGTGGATCGTGCGCATGGCGTCCTCCCCGTACCGGGTCGCTCAGAACGCGAACGCGAGGCCCACCGTGACCCGTGGTCGAACGCGCGTGGGCGGCGCGTCGCGATCGCCGGCTATCCGGAAGCCGGCCGACGCGCCCGCCTCGACGAAGAACCGCATGGACTCCCCTCCGAACGCGTAGCCGATCACGGCGGACGCGCCCAAGTAGGTTCCAGGACGCATGTCGCGGAGCATGAGCACGGCCGTACCGGAGAGGGCGAGCGCGGGACCGGCGGCTGCGTAGATCCCGCTGGCGTCGTCGT
>SKWV01000351.1 GCA_007128755.1 Trueperaceae bacterium | reverse complement strand
CGCTACCGACCCACGACGTGAGCGACGCCGTGATGGCGGTCGAGCTCCTGACGCAGCTGGTGAGGATCACCGAGCCGGCGTTCCCCGCGCTGCGGGGCGGAGCCGGACCCATCGCCGCGGGCGAGGACGGCGCCGAGGCGGCGCGCTTCTTGCACCGCCGCTACCTGCTGCCCGAAGGCTGGACGCCCGAAGTCCACGACGACGACGCCTGGCGCGAGATGCTGCGCTCCTTCGCCGCCCGTTACGGCGCGCAGGCCCCGGCCCTCGTCGGCACCAACCGGGTGGGTATGATCGGCGACGTGTCGCGCACCATGGAGGTCGTCTCCGCCGCGCTGCGCCCGCTGGCGGTGTTCGCGACCGGAGCCGACGACCGCGTCACCTTCTTCGCGGTGCTGTGGAACTGGACGCCGGCGCCGCGGTTGATCATCATGCGGCCCCCCGAGGGTCTCGCGCTGGGGCCCGGCGGCACGAGCCGCGAGCGCGCCGCACCGGTGCTCGAGGCGATGAGCACCTGCGCCCTCCGCTTCGAGTCGTTCGTGTTCGCCGGCGAAGACGTCGCGCTGCGCATGTTCGTGCAGCAGGGGGAGTCGATCATGCGGGTGCTCGAGAGCGAGCCCCCCAGGTCCGATTGGCCCCAGATCATCACCGCGGAGCGGGTGGTGGACGCGTTCCGGTTCGCCGATCCGTCGCAGGATGGCCTGGACGCCATGAGCGTGGCCGTGGAGGGACCGAGCATCGGCGTCGGCACGGCGCTGGCCGTGCTGGCGGCGGTGCGGACGAACCTCGGCCTGGACGGAATCTTCTACCACCTCGCCTTCCCCTGAAGGTTCACGTGTCGCACGAGGTCTCGCGGCTTCTGGTGCCGGCCCATACTGGTCGTACCTCCTGAGTCCGTCCGAGCGATCGCAGGAGACTCGGACGACCCGCTCCGGCGCACGAGCGCCGAAAGGGGCTGGCCATGTCGCACACGTACCCGAAGTCGAAGGTCACGCGGTTCGTCGGTGCGGAGAGCGGGGCCGCCTCGGGCGGGGCCGCCGGCTCGGGCGCGAGGGTCGTCGCGCGTCGCCTCGGGATCGGGGTGCTCGCGCTCCACACCTACATGCGAACGCACGGTGGCGTTCCCGATGGGCTCGCTCACGGCGTAACGCAGGCGCCCGCCTTCGGCGAGGGCGCCGCGCCGCCACGCGCGCTCGTCCAGCGGGCGCTGCCCTCACCGTGTGCCCGGACCCCGTGGGTCAAACGCGATCGGCCGCGGTACTTCATGCCGGGGTGAGATGCGCCGCGCGGCGCCGCCGCGCGTCCGCTCAGCGCCCGAAGCGGCGCTCGCGGTCTTGGAAGGAGCGGATCGCGCGCAAGAAGTCGATCTTGCGGAACTCCGGCCAGAACGCGTCGCAGAAGTAGAACTCGCTGTAGGCCGTCTGCCACAACAAGAAGCCCGATAGCCGCACCTCGCCCGAGGTGCGGATCACGAAGTCGGGATCCGGGGTGCCGGCGGTGTAGAGGTGGCGCCCGATCGCCTGCGCGTCGAGCGACTCCGCGACGTCGTCGATGTCGGCGCCGCTCGCCGCCTCGGCGACGAGGAGTCGGCGGACGGCGGCGACGATCTCCTCCCGCCCGCCGTAGCCGAGCGCCACGTTCAGGTGGAGCCGGTCGTAGTGCTCGGTGCTCCGTTCGAGCTCGCGCAGGGCCTGCTTGGCGGACTCGGGGAAGTCGTCGATGTCGCCGATCACGCGCACGCGCACCTCGTGCCGCTGCAGGCGCTCGTCGCTGATGAACTCCCGCGCCTGCGCGGCGAACAGCTCGTGCAGGTGCGCGACCTCTTCGCGGCTGCGCCCCTTGTTGTCGCTCGAGAACCCCCACAGGGTGACGTGGCTGATGCCTAGTTCGAGGCACCAGTCGAGCACGTCGCGCGCCTTGCCCGCGCCGTAGTCGTGGCCGGCGTTCACGTCGAGCTTGAGCGCGCGCGCGAAGCGCCTGTTGCCGTCCATGATGAGTCCGATGTGTCGGGGGAGCCGACCGGCGGTCGTCACCTGCGCGAGCAGGCGGCGCTCGTAGAGCCAGTAGAGCCAGCGGTTCCACCAGCGCCAGGCGGCGGCGCGGCGTGCGCCGACGCGGTGCGCGCGGCTGCCCGCCGGCGCCGGGTCGCTACCAGGCTGTGTCGTCGTCGTGGCCATCAGCCGAGTCTACCGCCGGAACCGTGAGAGGACGGGGCCAGCGGCACCACGGTGGGGTCCGACGGCCGTTGTAGCCCGATGCACGGAATGAGACATCGTCACGACGCCTCTGCGGCATATCGTTGTCGAATGAGCGCACCACCCGTCGGTCTCGAATCGCCCGAGCTTCCACCCCGGCCGCTGCCCGCCGAGGCGGCGCGCTGATGGTCCCCGCTCAGTTGCTGATCGTTACCGGGCTCTCCGGCGCCGGCAAGACGCAGGCGATGAAGGCCCTCGAGGACCTCGACTTCTTCTGCATCGACAACCTGCCGCCGTCGTTCCTCCCGCAGCTCGCCACGTTGCACGACCTCGCCGTCGACCGTGGCAAGCGCGTGGCGGTCGCCATGGACGTCCGCGGCGGCAAGCTGTTCCAGGACCTCTTCAAGGCGCTCGAAGCGCTGCAGGAGCAGGGGACGCCCCATCAGATCCTCTTCCTCGACTCCGCCGACGACGTACTG
>SKWV01000012.1 GCA_007128755.1 Trueperaceae bacterium | reverse complement strand
TCACCGCGTTGACGGCCGATCACCTCATGGGAGCCAACGTCTTCGACCAGTTCAACGAGAACGTGGCCGACGTCGGCGACATCGTCTTCTCCGAGGACGGCACCGAGGTCCAGGCGCTGCTCGTCGACATCGGCGGCTTCCTCGGCATCGGGGCCCGCACGGTCGCGGTCGACATCGATCAGCTCGAGATCTTCCACGACCCGCAGACGAACGACGTGGCCGTCTACATCAACATGACCGAGCAGGAGCTCGAGGCCCTGCCCGAGTACCGGAGGTAGGCCCTCGGGCGCCGCGCGCCCCCTGCTTCCAGAAGCGCTCCGGTGATCCGTCACCGGAGCGCTTCTTCGTGGGCTCGCGCCTTCCGGGAAGGCCGTGGTGCACGGACCGCAGCCGCCATCGATTGACCGCAGTGGTATGGAATAGGTACGCTTCTGACGATCGAGTCGTCACGCTGTCGAGTGCCCCCGCCACGCGCGTGGCAGGGCCTCCGCCGCACCCAAGGGAGAGTCTGCATGCCCCATGTGATCCGCCACCTGATCGCCCTCGTCGCCCTGTCGTTCCTCGGCGCCACCCTCGCGCAGACCACGCTCAACTTCTGGAGCTGGCGCACCGAGGACGTGAGCGCCTACGAGTCGTTCATCGCCGCCTTCGAGGCCGACAACCCCGACGTGCGCGTGGTGTTCACGCCGTACCTGAACACCGAGTACAACACCATCGTCTCCACCGCCCTCCAGGGCGGCGGCGGCCCCGACATCGTCCACCTGCGCGCCTACGGCGGCATGGAGCCGCTGGCGAACGCCGGCCTGCTCGTCCGCCTCGACGACGAGGTCCCCGCGCTCGCCGACTTCGATCCGGGCGTGCTGCTCGGCGCCACCAACCGCGCCGACGGCGGCGTCTACGGCGTGCCGTTCGCGCTGCAGACGGTGCAGGTGCTCTACAACGAGGCGATGTTCGAGCGTCTCGGCCTCTCCGAGCCCACGACCTGGGACGAGTTCCTCGCGCTCGGCGACGCCCTCAAGGCCGCGGGCACCTACGCCCTCGCCAACGGCGCCAGCGAGCCTTGGACCGTCGAGACGCTCTTCGGCGCCGTCGCGCCGACGTTCTACGGCTGCAACGCCTTCTTCGGCGACATCACCGCCGGCGAGACGGACTTCACGGACGCGCGCTTCACCGCCGCGCTCGAGCGCATGGTCGCGCTCCGCCCCTACATGGCCGACAACTACATGGGTGTCGGCTACACCGACATGCAGACGCTGTTCGCCTTCGAGCAGGCCGGCATGCTGATCGGCGGCTCCTACGAGCTCGGCAACATGGCGCAGCTCAACCCCGACCTGCGCGTCGGCTCCTTCCCGGTCCCGGCCGACTCGGCCGACGACGAGTCCTGCATCTCCTTCTACGTGGACGGCTCCTACGGCGTCAACGCCAACAGCCCCCACCAGGACGCGGCGCTCCGGTTCATCCGCTTCCTCGCCACGCAGGAGTTCGGTCAGATGTTCACCGACGAGCTCCAGCAGATCTCGGCCGTCCCGGGCACGCAGCCCACGAGCGCGTCCCTCTCCGGCATGGTGGAGCTCATGAGCGAGCAGGGCACCCCCTACCTGATGCTCACCGCCTTCCGCTTCGGTCAGCCCAGCGGCTCGACGCTCCTGCAGAACGAGATGCAGGCGGTCATGGCCGGCGACAAGACCGTCGAGGCCGCCGTGATCAACATCCAGCGCGGCGTGTCGGAGTGGTTCGACTTCCGGTGACCGCCAACTGAGTCGAGCATCATCGGTGCCGGGCGCGTACGCCCGGCACCGCTATCTTTCGAAGCATCTATCCCCTTCCACCCCTCCACGACCAGGAGGCCCGACATGCCCCACGCTCGCCGCTGGTGGCGCCGCCATTGGCACCTGTTCGTCTTCCTCACGCCCGCGCTGCTGATCTACGGGGCCTTCATGGCCTACCCGCTCGTCTCGTCGCTGACCTACAGCGTGTTCGAGTGGGACGGGTTCGTGCGGCGTGGCTTCGCCGGCTTCCAGAACTTCGTCACGGTGCTGACACGCTGGCCGTACAACGAGCGCTTCTGGGGCGCGATGAGCCACAACGCCATCTTCTTCGTCGTCACGTTCTCCATCCAGACGACGCTCGGCCTGTTCGTGGCGGTGCAGCTCGCCAAGAAGTGGCGCGGCTTCGCGTTCTTCCAAGCGGCCTACTTCCTGCCGTACACGCTCTCGCTGGTGGTCGTCGGCTTCCTCTGGCTCATGCTGCTCAACCCGACCTGGGGCGCGATCGCGCAGGGCCTGCGCGGCCTCGGCCTCGGGGAGTGGGTTCAGCCGTGGCTCGGCCAGCGATCGACGGCGCTCATGACGGTGATCCTGGTGAACGCCTGGGGATGGCTCGGCTTCCCCATCCTCGTGTTCCTGGCCGCCGTGCAGGCGGTACCCGCGGAGTACCACGAGGCGGCTCGCGTCGACGGCGCCTCGCCGTGGCAGGACTTCCTCTACGTCACCTTCCCGCTGCTCCTGCCGAGCATCGCGATGGTCACCATCCTGACGTTCATCTGGAACTTCAACGCGTTCGAACTGGTGTTCGTCATGCAGGGCGCCTCGGGGAGTCCCAACTACGCGACCGACCTGCTGGCGACGTTCTTCTACCGGACCGCCTTCGGCGATCCGACCACCGGCGGAGAACC
>SKWV01000128.1 GCA_007128755.1 Trueperaceae bacterium | reverse complement strand
CGGCCAGCGCGCTGGCGCCGCTGGAGCGCCTCGCCGGCGACGACACCACGAGCGTGGCGCCGCTGCCGATCGCGTGGCGCGACACGCTGCAGGCGCTCCGCGCGGCCGACCTGGCGCCGGAAGCGCTCGTGCCGGCGAGGCTGCCGCGCCTCGAGCCCGGCTGCATCCTCTGCCCGTCGTGCACCCGCGCGTGCCCCACCGACGCCCTCACGCGCGTCTTCGAGGAGGGCGGCGGCGTCGTGCTGCGCCTCGATCCCGAGCGCTGCGTCGGCTGCGACGCCTGCATGGAGGTCTGCCCCGTCGACGTCGTCCGCATGGATGACGTCGTGACCTGGGGCGAGCTGCAGGGCGGCACCGTCACGCTCGCGGACAACGGGGCGAAGGGACCACCCCCCGGCGGCGTCGCGCGTTGAGCCGGGCGAGCCTCGGCGCCCGACGACCGACCGCGAGGCTCGCCATCACGTACACTTCGGCATGACGGTCGACGACTGGGTCTTCGAAGCGGTCGAGCTCTCCAAAGGGACCGGCGCCACGGTGCGGGAGATCCAGCGCCGTATCGACGAACGGCACTACGAGGAACTGGCGATCGACACGATCGAAGCGTCGCTCGCGAGCCTCGCGAAGGCGGAGCGCGTCCAGGAGATCGACGGGCGCTGGCACGCCGTGCGACGCGTGAGCAAGGAAGACGCCCTGCGCCGCCTGTTCGGCGACACCTGAAGCGAAGGCTCTCCCGAGGAGGAACGTATGGCGACCACCACGCGGGCGGCTTCCGCCCCCACTGCGGCAGCGCCCGCCACAACCGCGACCTTGCAGGACTTCTTCGAGCTCGAGGCGCTCTACACCAGCGAGGAGCGGCTGATCCGCGACAGCGTCCGAGAGTTCGTGCGAGCCGAGATCCTACCGCAGGTGGGGGAATGGTGGCAGGACGGCCACTTCCCCGCCGATCTCCCACGCAAGTTCGGCGAGATGGGCATGCTCGGCGTCACGCTCCCGGAGGAGTACGGCGGGGCGGGCGCCTCCGCCACCGCCTACGGCCTGCTCAACCGCGAGGTCGAGTACGGCGACTCCGGCATGCGCTCGTTCGTCAGCGTGCAATCGAGCCTCGTCATGTACCCGCTCTTCACGTACGGTCGCGAGGCGCTCAAGCGCGCGTGGCTGCCACGGCTGGCGAGCGGCGAGGCGATCGGCTGTTTCGGGCTCACGGAACCGGACGCCGGCTCCGACCCGGGAGCCATGCGCACGCGCTGCCGGCGCGTCGGCGACGAGTGGGTCGTGAACGGCGTCAAGCGCTGGATCACCTCGGGGTCCACCTCGCACGTCGCCGTCGTGTGGGCCCGCGACGAGGAGGACGGGACCGTCCGCGGCTTCCTGATCGAGACGGACACGCCCGGCTTCAGCGCGGTCGACATCAAGACGAAGGCGTCGATGCGCGCCTCCGTCACGAGCGAGCTGTACCTCGACGACGTCGTGGTGCCCGACGCGTCGCGCTTCGACGTCACGGGCCTCCGCGGCCCGCTGTCGTGCCTCAACCAGGCGCGCTACGGCATCGCCTGGGGCGTGCTCGGTGCCGGGTTCGCCTGCCTCGAGGAGGCGGCCGCCTACGTCGAGGACCGCCCCGTGTTCGGCATGCCGCTCGCCGGCAAGCAGCTCGTGCAGGCGAGCCTCGCCGACATGTTCTCGGACCTCACGAAGGGCGCGCTGCTCGCGTACCACCTCGGCCGCCTCAAGGAGCAGGGCAAGGACACGCCCGCCCGGGTGTCGATGGCGAAGCGCGACAACGTGCGCACGGCGCTCGCCGCGGCGCGCTCCGCGCGCGACCTGCTCGGCGGGAACGGCATCACCACCGAGTACGGCGCCATCCGCCACATGCTCAACCTCGAGACCGTCGCCACGTACGAGGGTACCGACACGGTCCACACCCTCGTGCTCGGACGCGAGATCACCGGCCACAACGCGTTCTGACCAGGCAGCTCGCGCCGGCGGCCGGGCCTCGCCCTCAGCTCGCGCCGGCGCGAGCCACCAGCACCGCCACCACCACCAGCGCCCCGAAGGCGGCCCGCAGCGCGTGCCGCCACGGCACCACGCCGCCACGCGACACGCGTGCGTCGAGGTACGAGACCAGCGAGGCGAGCAGCACGCCGACCAGCGCGAACGGCACGCTCGCCCAGTGACCGAAGGCCACCGCCACGGCGGCGATCACCAGGGTCGCTGCGGCGGCCATGAAGCCCATCGCGGACTCGCTGCGGCGACGGATGATGCCCCAAGCTCTGAAGGCCGTGAGGGCGGCGTACGCCAACAGGAGCACGCTCGCCAGCGTCGTCACCCGCGTCCGACCGGCGGCGTGAGGGCTCGCGCCCAGGTCTCGGCGTCCGCCACGTCGGACACCCAGACGACCTCGAGCGCGCGCGTGGCGACCTCGCGGACGCGCCGCTCGAGCCAGGGAGCCGTGCCGCTCTCCCGGTCGAGCACCAAGCGCACGACGTCGACCGCGGACTGCCGCGCGAACCGTCGCGCGGCGCCGATCACCTCGGCGTCGGGATCGACCAGGTCGTCACGCACGCGCCTGCCCTCGGCGCGCACGTCCTCGGGATCGAGCTGGAACTGCCCGACCAGGCGACCGGCGCCCTGCCGGAGCATCGGGATCGTGGCCGGCGTGAACCACCACGGCTCCCCCACGAGCGCCACCCGCGG
>SKWV01000424.1 GCA_007128755.1 Trueperaceae bacterium | reverse complement strand
GTCACGAAGCCTTCCGTCGGCCCGGAGCTGGTGAAGGTGCGATCGTGCGCGGGCGCGCTGCCGATGAGGATCCGGTCGCGGAGCGGCGGCCCCTCCGGCTGCTCGGGCGCCTCCGTGACCTGCAGCCGCACCGTGTAGCCGGTCGGGTGGTTGGTGCTGACCTCGACCAGGAGCAGGTCGCTGCCGGTCACGGCCAACGGCGTCCCGTCGCCGACGGCCTGCAGGTAGGCGCGCGGCTCGCCGCCGTACGCGAAGTCCACGGTGGCCCGTTGACCGGGGAGCACGGTGCCGTCGAGCCGCAGTGCGAGGAACGCTGGGAGCGACACCTGCACGTCGTGCGACACGGCGGACCCGGTCTCGCGGATGCGGTGGGTGGCGCTCGTCAGGTAGAGGGCGGCAGGCTCGCTCCCCGCCAAGAATAGCCGATACTCGACCACGACGCGGACGCGATTGTCGCTCCCGACGCTCTCCTGCGTGAAGACCACGCTGGCAGCGGTGAGCGGACGCCAGTCGGTCGTGAGCAGCACGGTGGCACCCCTCCGGTCGGTCACTGTGTAGCGCGCCTCGAGCAGCAGCTCGGCCGCGGGGTTCCAGCCGGCGGACGAGGCTTCGAGCGTGTAGATGCGGTTGGGGTTCTGCCGGAACACCTCGAGCACGATGGGCGTTCCGGGGTCGGGCGTGATGGCGCACTCCATGCAGCCGACGGCGTCGGCGTACGCCTCGGTCGTGACGGTGAACGCCACCAGCCCGGTCGACACGGCACTCAGCCTGCCGTCCTGAGCGCTCACCATGCCCAGCAGCATGCCGAGCAGCGCGAGGCCGACGCGCCCGACGATGCTCATGGCACCTCGAACGGCAGCTCTCCGGCCAGCAGGCCACCGCGACTGTCCTCGATGAGCGCGAGGGCGACGTAGAAGCCCGACTCGAGACCCTCGGGGAGGGCGAAGTGGAGCTCGCGTTCGCTGTCGCGCAGGACGGCGACGTCGGGCACGTCGAGGCGGTGCCGCACCATGCCCAGCTCGTCGCGCAGCTCGATCGTCCCGCCGAGCCGCATGAGGGTGTTGCCGGAGTTGAGCACCACCACCGTGATGGTCTCGCCGTCGCTCTCGAAGATGTCGATCAGCTCCGAGCCGCGCTGCTCCGTCCCGGCGACGGTGACGTACACGACGAGCCCGATCCTGGTGGTGGTCGCGACACCCACGCCGGCCGTCTCGCTCGGCGGCGGCGCGACGGTGAAGAAGACGATGGCGTGATGCGTCCCCTCGGCGCCCGTATCGGCCGGCACGGTCACGGCGAGGCGCGCTTCTCGTGAGCCGCCCGGCTCCAGGACGAAGTCGTCCACGTCCAGCTCGAGCCAGGGCGCGGCGCTGAACGCGGTGCTGCCGGCTGCCAGGAAGGCGACGTCGCCCGTCGCGCTCATGGTCCAGTCGCTCGCGCTGCTCGTGATCGACTGCGGCGTCGCCGCGGTCGTGACGATGGTGGCGGTGGCGATCACGGTCTCGCCGGGGCGGCCGAGCACGTCGATGCGCGCGGGCGAGATGCCGACGTCGGCGGCGTGGGCGATCGTCACCCAGGACAGCAGCAGGAGGAGCGCTCGCTTCATGAGCGCGATCATACCGGCGCCGGTTCCGGTGACGGAGAGACGCACGGGACCCGCTGCATGTGCGGCGGGTCCCGTCGGGGTGGGTTCGATGTCAGAAGGCGGCGATGGTGTAGACGACGGTCGTGGTGTACGTGGCGGGGACTTCGTCTCCCGTGAGCGTCAGGACGTAGCTCGATGGGCCGATGCCGAGGCTGAGCCAACCGTTCGTGCGCGCGTCGGCGGCGGCGACCTCGACTCTGGCCTGCGCTTGCAGCGGGAGAGGGAAGGGCGAATACGCGGCGTTGGTCGGCGTGACGGTGATCTTGTTCCACGCGAAGGCTGCCCCACCCTCGGTTTCCACGAAGACGCGCCAGCCGGCGGTGTTGGTGAAGACCCGAATGTCGCTCCAGTTCGGGGTGTTCGTGTGGAGGTTGACGCCTTGGGGTTCGAACGTGCCTGCCTGTAGTGCGAAGACGATATCGGCCGGGTTCTGTACCGCGTCGTTGCTGTCCCCAGCGGCGATGCGGATCATGAGCAGTTGGGGGATCGTGACCGACACGCCGTGGCGCTGCTCGGTCTGGGCGAACACGGCCCCGCTGCCAAGCAGGATGCAGGAGACGATCGCTGCCGCTACGAGTTTCTTCATGATGTGGTTCCCTCCGTACGTGAGACTTCGGCCGGTTGCGCTACTAGCTCCGTCCAACCCAAGCGCCCGAGTACGGGTTGGAGTTCATCGCTTCCGAAGGATGGCGCCGCAGGGTGAGTGGGATTTGCGGGATCCTTGCTTCGGCAGCATGCCGCGACAGCTCTGACGGCGGTCTTACTTCCGGCCGTTTCACATGGACGAACATCTCACATGCCTTCGAGCGCCAGCGGGGCGAAGATCTCGTTCTACACGGAGGTCGAGCGATGGCACGATCGCCCGCGTTCACTCGACCTCGTCGACATGGTTGTGCGGTGAAGAGACCGACCGACGTTCACGCCCCCGCCGCGCGCAGCAGCCGCTCGACCAGCGGTCGGTACGCCTCGCCGAACAGCGACACGTGCACCACGCCCGGCCACAGGGCGTAGATCGGTCGGCGCGCGTCGGCGCCGTCCTCGCGCGGGCCGTAG
>SKWV01000471.1 GCA_007128755.1 Trueperaceae bacterium | reverse complement strand
TCGAGCCCGCGCCACACGCGCCAGTGGCGCGCGCACAGTCCACCGCGCCGCCGCCAGTCGTTCCGCACCACGCGGTCGTTGACGCCGTCGCGCATGATGCCCTCGAGGTAGCCCCGCGCCGAGGTCGCCGACAGACGGCAGATCACGCAGCAGGGCTCCGCCAGCATGTCCAGGATCTCGTGCTCGGTCGTGTGCATCGATCCTCCGTTCGAGCTGCCGGCCGGGAGCGATCGCCGACGCGGGAGCGGCGCCGCCGGGCCGGCCGGACACCGAAGCGTATGATGCCGCGGCGGTGCCGTGTCGTCGCGTCGGCCGCACACCGTCTCCCGTGGCCGACGTGAGACCGGCGGGAGTCGCCCATGTCGAACCGTCCCATCCCACCAGCATCGAGGGTCGCCGCGGTCGCGGCGGGCGGAGCCGTCGGCGGTACGCTCCGGTACGCGTTCATCCTGGCGTTCCCGGTCGCTCCGGGTGCGTTCCCGTGGGTCATCTTCTGGGAGAACGTGATCGGCGCCTTCGCGCTCGGCCTGATCCTCATCCTGGTGCTCGAGCGCTGGCGCCTGGCGTGGGACGTACGGTCGTTCCTGACCGTCGGCGTGCTCGGGTCGTTCACGACGTTCTCGAACTACACCCTCGACGTCGTGACGCTGGCGTCGGGTGGCGCGGTCGCGCTGGCGTTCGCCTACAGCGGCGCCAGCGCGCTGGCGGGTCTCGCGGCCGCCGCGCTGGGCATGCGGCTGGGCCACAGGGTCGCCGGCGGCCGCCGCGCGGGCGTAGCGCGATGACGCTGGCGCTGGTCGCGCTGGCCGCGGCTTCGGGCGCCGTGGCGCGCTTCATGCTCGATCATGCGGTGTCACGCGGGATCGGCCGGGCGTTCCCGTGGGGGACGTTCGCCGTGAACGTGAGCGGGTCGTTCTTGCTCGGCGCCCTCGTGGGGCTCGTCGCGTTCCGCGGGGTCGACACGGCCTACCTGATCGTGCTCGGCACCGGCTTCCTCGGCGCGTACACGACCTTCTCGACGTGGATGGTGGAGACGGTCCGGCTGATCGAGGCGGGTTCTCGAGGCCGCGCGCTGTGGAACGTCCTCGGCTCCTGGGGCGCCGGGACGGCCGCGGCGACGCTCGGCCTGTGGCTCGCGACGCTGCGGGCGTCAGTGCCCGGCTGACGAGGCACGCGCCGCGCTCGACGCGTCGAACTCGGTCAGCAACCGCTTCACCTCGTCGTCCGTCGTCTGCGAGAAGTTCACGTACCACATCCCGACGCCCAGGAAGGGTGTCGGCGTCTCCGCGCACACGATGGCGTCGACCTCACGGCCGATCGACTCGCACGTATCGGGAGCGGCGGTCGGCACGGCGACGATCACCTGCCCCGGCTCCTGCTGCCGCAGCGCCTGCACGGCGGCGCGCATCGTCGCACCGGTCGCGAGGCCGTCGTCGACCAGGATCACGGTGAGGCCGCGGACGTCGATGGGCGGTCGTGAGCCGCGGTACTCCCGCTCGCGGCGCTCGAGCTCGAAACCCTCCCGGGTCGCGACCTCGTCGATCTTGTGCTGCGGCACGCCGAGGTCGCGCACCACGCTCTCGTTGAGCACGAGCGTGCCCCCCGTCGCGATCGCGCCCATCGCCAACTCCTCGTGTCCGGGCACGCCCAGTTTCCGGACGACGTACACGTCCAGCACGGCGCCGAGCGCCTTCGCGACCTCGTATCCGACGGGCACGCCGCCACGCGGCAGGGCGAGGACCACGACGTCGTCGCGGCCCGCGTACGCCGATAGTTCGGAGGCCAGTCGTCGACCGGCCTCGGTCCGGTCCTCGAAGAGCGCCATGGCCCCTCCTCACTCGCCACGAGCTCGGCTGACGCGACGCTGCGGTCACGGCGAGGCGACCGCAGCGCCTCGTGCGTGGCGGCTACTTCGTGTTCACCGCGATGCGCGGCTTCGCCTCTTGTCGAAGGCCGAGGATTGGCTCTCGCCGAGCAGGCGGTTCATGTTCTCACGGAGCGCTAACGCTTCGGTGAACGGGTCCCAGCGTCTGAGGGTCATGATCGTCCCTTCTGGCCTCGAGCGCCCGGCTGCGCGGCCCACGCCGCGTTCGGCTCGGCCTAGGACCACGATGGATCCGTTGCGGGCGGCTGCCAAGGGGCGCCTGCATCGGTGCGACCGGTATTGACGGGTGACACCTCTGCGAAGGGCGGGCCTGTCGTACCGGTTCCATCGGTGCGGAGGCCCCTTCTATGTGACGTGAAGGTGGTCCATGCTGGTTGGTCAGGCGCCGCATCGACGCGCGCGCCGGCGTGCTCGTTGCTCTTCGCAGCCGGCACGTGAATCATTCACGAAAGGATTTCATCGTGCGCAACGACAGGAACGATCCGACGACGATCCCGGCCGAGCGCGTCCGTGCGGACGACGCGGCCACGGTGGTGGCGCTCTTCGAGACGCTACCGGACGCCGAGCGCGCACTCGACGCGCTCATCTCCGAGGGCTACGACCGCGCCCACATCAGCATGGTCTCGAGCAACGTGGCCGGCGAGTACGACTCCTACCTCGAGCAGAGCCGTCACGACGACGTGGTGGACGCCGACCGGACCGGTACGGGCGACATGGACGCCGGTGAGGGCGCCGCGGTCGCCGGCGGCATCGGCGCGGCCATCGGCGGCGTCGGCGGCGTCCTCATGGGACTCGGGCTGCTGGCGATCCCCG
>SKWV01000239.1 GCA_007128755.1 Trueperaceae bacterium | reverse complement strand
GGCCTCGCCGCGCGCGTCCGGCGCGACGCCCTCCAGCGTTGCGTCGATGGCCCGCACCGTGGCGCCGTCGAAGGCGCCGTCGGCACCGACTGCGACGCCGTCGGCACCGACTGCGACGCCGTTGGCGCCGAGCACGCGTGCGATGGCGACGACCGCGTCGAACGCCGGCGCCGGCCCCGTGACGGCAACGCGCTCGGGCAGCGCGAAGCCTCGGTCGGGGTCGAGCGGCGCACGCTCGAGGGCACGCAGGTCGACGGGATGCAGCCCTGTCCAGAACGCGCGGGCTTCCTCGAGGGTGTTGGGGTTCGGCTCGGTGGCTCGGGGCACGTCAGAGTCCCTTCGACGGATGTGGCAGTCGTAGGAGAGGGTACAGGACCTTGGGCGCCTGCACGGTGGTGCGCCCTCCGGACGCCTGCTCGACGCACCAGCGCTTCACACCCCTCCCCTCGCCACCAGTTTGAGCCTGCTGTGGATGAGGGCCACGTCCTTCGGTGGGATCATGTGCGGCTCGCGCGCGAGCCACCCACGCAACTCCTTCGGTTCGAGCACCCACACGTCGCGAGCCGTCGGTTGGGCGCTGCGCTCGACGAACCAACCCGGGAAGACCACCACGGGACGCACGGGATAGCGTCTTCCCGTCAGCTCCTCGAGCGTCTTCGCCACCCAGGCCGCCTGCGCCCGCGCCTGAGCGACCGGGTCGCGCGACGGCCGCGTCCCGGCGACCACGAGGTTCGAGCCGTCGAACTCGATGCGCGCTTCGCCGGACGTGGGCTTGCTCCACGTCTTTGTCTCGATCGCGAACACCCCCTGCGTACCGATCACCACGTGGTCGACGTTGAAGCCGGCCGCGGGCAGGTCGTGAACGACCCACGCGCCGTCATGGCGCACGAGGTCGAGGCACTCCGCGACGGCGCGCTCGCCGTCGCGCCCGAGGATCAACCGCCGGATCTTCCGCCGTGCCTTGACGATCTTCGGCACCGACCACACGAGCATTCCCGCGAACGCCACGGACACGAGGACGAAGAACGTGAAGGGCGGCACAGGGAACAGCCACGTCACCAGCGCCATCGTCCACACGACCCAACCCGCGAAGATCAGAACCAGGTGGTCCATCAAGACGTCGTCGTACCAGTGGTCGATCTCGTCCTGAATCGATTGACCCGCGTGCCGCAGGGGCTTGGCCTTGAGCGGGGAGCGCCGAGCAGGTTGCGCCATGAAGCGATCCTATGGCGTCCAGTCGCGCGGAGGTGGAAGAGGTTTCACGGCTCGGGTTGTGGGGTATCTGCCATGAGCTGCGCCGATACGATGAGCAAGATCGTCGTCAACGCCGGTACACGCCGCTGCGATGGCCGACGCGAACCACCAATACGAGGAGTTCGCGGTTCCGGACTTCGAAGACGATCCGGTAGTCACCCACCCGAACACGCCGCAGCCCGTGGGGTTGGCCCTTGAGGGCAGTTCCGACGTGCGGATCCGTCGCCAATCGATCGATCTATTGGGCGAGCAACCACCGGGTTGCAGCGACGATATGCGCAAGCTGCTTGGCAGCGCTACCCTAGATCTCGACCGAGTAGATCGCGTCGGACCGTGTCCCAATCGAGGACCGGGTCGGACGGGTCCTGCAGCGCCTCGATGGCCACCGCGACGTCTTCGAAGTCGTCCAGGTAGTACTCGATGGCCTGCCGCACCACGTCCGCACGCGATCGGAGCAGCTGCGACGCGGCGTCATCCAGCGCGGCCACGAGGTCTTGAGGCAAGCGCACGGTGATCTGGGTCACGACGACCTCCCCGACCCAACGTAACCGCGATGTCAGCTGAAGTCGAGCGACGTCAGCGTCGCCAGCCCCAGAGGCGAGCGGCCGGCGCCCCCCGATCAGCTTGGACCGCTCACGCCTCGTCGACTCCCGGGAACGTGAAGACGCACTTGATGACGTCCGGCGAGCCGATGAGCGCGTCGAACTCCGATGGGCCGTCGGCGAGCGTGCTCCGCTTGTTGATCAGCACGTCGGTGTCGATCACGCCGGCCTCCAGCATCGTGATCGCTTCGGCGAAGTCGTCTGCCGTCATCCCGTAGGTCCCTCGCACGACGAGCTCGCGCGTCACCACCTGCTGCATGTCGACCTCGATCGTCTTCAGGTTGTTGCCGATCCACACGACCGTCCCGCCGTCTCTGACGGCGGCATGCGCCTGCGCGACGCTGGGGCCGGTCCCGACGGCCTCGAACGCCACATCAGCCCCCCGACCTTCCGTCAGGCTCCGGAGGGTCGCGGCGACGTCCGTGTCGCGGGGGTTGATCGCCGTACCCAGCCCGAGCCGGCGGGCGACGTCGAGCCGCTCCTCGACGAGATCGCTGATGACGATGCGCTCCACACCCCGATGCCGCAACACGGCCGCCACCAGGAGGCCGATGGTCCCTGCTCCGACGACGAGCGCCGTCGCCCCGAGAGGAACCTCGGCGCGCGCGACGGCGTGGATGACGATGGCGAGCGGTTCCACCAGCGAACCGGCCTCGTACGAGACGGTGTCCGGTAGGCGATGAAGGTTCGCGGCAGGCCACACGACGCGAGGCGCGAAGGCTCCGGGGGCGTCCATGCCCATGAGCTGCCGCTTGCCGTCACGCACGACGATCGGGTGGATCGCGACCCGTGTGCCGACCTGGAGGTCCTCGACGCCGGGGCCGACCGCGACGACGTCGCCGC
>SKWV01000426.1 GCA_007128755.1 Trueperaceae bacterium | reverse complement strand
TACCTCGACGCCCCCTGGGAGGGCGTGCGCGACCTCGACCGCGACATGGTGCGCGAGCTGCTCGGCGTGCCGCCGTACCGCGACGAGGCGACCGAGATGCAGCCGCAGGTGGGCCTCACGCACGGCCTCGCCTGGACGTCGGTCGGCGGCGTCACGCTCGACGTCGAGGCGGTGGCGGTGCCGGGCAAGGGCAAGCTCGCCCTGACCGGCCAGCTCGGCGACGTCATGAAGGAGAGCGCCCAGGCGGCGATCGCCTACCTGCGCAAGCACGGCGACGAGTACGGCCTGTCGAGCGACTTCTACGAGAACCGCGACATCCACGTGCACGTGCTCGAGGGCGCGACCCCCAAGGACGGCCCGTCGGCCGGCATCGCGATCGCCACGGCGGTCGCCTCGGCCCTCACGGGCCGGCCCGTGCGCGGCGACATCGCGATGACGGGCGAGATCACGCTGCGCGGCCGCGTCCTCCCGATCGGCGGCGTGAAGGAGAAGCTCCTCGCCGCCCACCAGGCGGGCATCAAGCACGTGATCATCCCCGAGGGCAACGAGGCGAACCTCGAGGACGTGCCGGAGCCGATCCTCGCGGACCTCAAGGTCACGACCGTCACCTCGTTCAAGCAGGTGCTCGACATCATGCTCGACACCGAGGACGCGGCCGTGTTCGAGCCGCCCCCCGGCGCGGCCGACGTGCCACCGCCGCGGCCGCGGCCCGTCCCGCCGGCCTGACGGCCCGAGCGCGGGACGCTTCCACACGACGAGACCGAGCCCCGGTGAGGGCGTCACGAGACGCCACCACCGGGGCTTCACCGTGCCGCGGCCGCGCTACGCTCTCGGTTCGACGCCCGCGTCGATGACGTCGGTCGCCGCGAGCCCACGGTGCTGGATGTCGTGGAGGCGCGCGAAGCGCCCGCCGCGCCGGAGCAGCTCGTCGTGGGAGCCCAGCTCGACCACGCGCCCCGCCTCCAGGACGGCGATCCGGTCGGCGTCGCGCACGGTCGCCAGCCGGTGGGCGATCACGATCGACGTCATGCGGCCCTGCACCAGGCGGCCCGAGAGCGCCTCCTGGACGAGCGCCTCGGACTCGGAGTCCAGGTGCGCGGTGGCCTCGTCGAGCACCAGCACCTGGGCGCCGCGCAGCAGCGCGCGGGCGATCGCGAGCCGCTGCCGCTGACCGCCCGAGAGCTTGACGCCACGCTCGCCGACCTCGGTGTCGTACCCGCGCGGCAGGTCGAGCACGAACGCCTCCGCGTTCGCGAGCTGCACCGCACGCTCGACGTCGGCGTCGCTGGCATCCTGGCGCCCGTAGCGCACGTTCTCGCGCACGGTGCCCGAGAAGAGCACCGGCTCCTGCGGGACGAGCGCCACGGCCTGGCGCAAGGCGCTCAGGTCGAGCTCGCGCAGGTCGCGGCCGCCCAAGCGCACCGTCCCGGCGGCGGGATCGTAGAGGCGCTGCAGCATCCGCGCCACCGTGCTCTTGCCGCCCCCCGACGCCCCGACCAGCGCCACCGTCGCACCGGACGGAACCGAGAGGTCGAAGCCGGCGAGCGCGTCGCGCTCCGCGCCCGGGTACCGGAACCAGACGCCGTCGAAGGTCACGTCGACGCCGGAGGGCACGCTCGCGCTGCCGCTCGACTCGCTCGGCAGCGTCTCGAGCTCGTCGAGCCGCTCGAGCGCGGCCACACCCGCCTGGAGCTGGTTGTTGAAGTTGAGCACGAACACGACCGGGCCCATGAGCTGCCCGAGGTACAGCAGGAACGCCACCAGCACCCCGGCGGTGAGCTCGGGCCCCGGCAGGGCGATGCCGCGCTCCGCCATCGCCCCCGACACGAGGATGCCGCCCAGCACGAGGAGCACGCCGCCGCCGAGGCCGCTGGCGAGCCCGATGCCGCCCTGCATGAGGCCCAAGTGACGGCGCCGCTCGAGGTTGATGCGGCGGTACGCGCCCGACTCGCTCGCGAACACGGCGGCCTCGTGCGCCTCGGCGGTGAAGCCCTTGACCGTGGCGACGTTGCCGATCGCCTCCGTCGCGACGGCCGTGATGTCGCCGACCTTCGCCCGGGCGGCGCGCGCGAGCCGACGCAACGGCTCCTGGAACGCGAGCGTCACCACCGCCATCACGGCCACCACCAGCACCGCGACGAGCGCGAGGAGCCAGTGCATGGTGAACAGCACGATCATCACGACGACGATGCTGAACAGCTGCCCGACGATGCGCGAGGCGCCGGCCTGGATCATCGCCTCGAGGGCGTTGACGTCGGCCACGACCCGGGACACGAGCGACCCGGAGCGTTCGCGCGTGAAGCGCTCGAGCGGCAGCGTCAACAGGTGCGCGTAGGAGCGCCGCCGGACGTCGTCGACGACGCGCTGCGTGAAGGCGTAGGAGACGTACATCGCGGCGTACTCGAGGGCCTCGCGCAGCACGTAGTAGACCAGCACGGCGAGCGCGACCCAGCCGAACAGCGCCAGGTCGGCGCGGGGGATGGCCACGTCGAGGACGTAGCGGGCGAACTGCGGCGCGATCTGCTGCACGGCGGCCGTGAGCGCGATCAGCCCCGACACGCCGACGATGAGCATGCCGTAGGGGCGCAACAGCGCCAGCAGCCGCGGCAGCGCCCGCGCCGCCGGCGTGACGGGGCGCGCGCTGCCGTCGCTGGTGTCGGGACCCGCGTCGCCGACGCCGAGCTTCACGCCGTGCTCCGGGCCAGC
>SKWV01000443.1 GCA_007128755.1 Trueperaceae bacterium | reverse complement strand
GCCGTCACGGCCGCCGTCTCGTCCAGGAACTCCGCGCGCCAGAGCAGGGTGGGCTCGAAGCCGAGGGTGCCGCCCCGTACCTCCACGCCCAGTTCGCCCCAGCGCGCGAGCACGTCCTCCTTCACCTGGCCGGTCATGCCCGGCTGCTGCGCGCCGGCGTGGGCGGGCGTGTGGGAGTACGGATCGGTCGGGAAGGCGCCGAACTCGGCGGGGGACTTGTGGAACCCAAGACCCGCGCGGACGTCGTCGTAGACCGCCGCCAACGCCGCGACACGCTCCGGCCCCTCGCCCGCCTCGCGGGCGCGGCGGTAGCACTCCTGGACGGCCAGCAGGAGCTTCGAGACCATGTGCCAGTAGATGCTGCCGAGGCCCTCGTACGCGAAGAAGGTCCCGGAGCGGCCGGTGAACGACGCGTGGTCGAAGACCTCTTCGAAGAGCGCGGCGACGTCGTCGGCCTCCGCCTCGACGAGCGCGGCCCAGGCGTCCTCACGGCCGATGTCGGCCAGGGCGCGGCGCACGCTCTTGGCGTTGCGGAACGAACCGTGGAAGCGCACGTCGCCGTTCTCGTCGCGCACCACCACGCGGGTGTCGCCCTGCGTGATCAGCGCCGTGAGGAGCGCCGAGTCCTGCACGCGCTCGCTCGGGATCCGGTTCTTGCTCAGGAACCCGGGCAGGTCGCGGTCGGGGTACAGCACGTAGGAGTGCTGGTCGGCCCGGTAGAGCCGGCTGTGCCTGAGGCTCGTGAGCGCTTCGAGGCTCTGGGCCGCGCAGAGGAGACCGGAGGAGAGGATGGCGACCTGCCCCTCGAGCATCTCGTCCAAGTGGCGGACCGCGGCGCCGTCGTCCGTGAGCGTCAGGACGTTGTAGGCGTGGAAGAGCGCGTCGGGGCGGCGGTTGGCGCGCAGCGTGTGCTCGAGGTAGGTGCGGGCGAGCTCCAGGAACGCCGTCAGCGTCGCGCCGTCGACCTCCTCGGTGGCGCCCGAGAGGCCACGCTCGTAGAGCGACGCGCGGTAGGCGCTGCCCGCGCCGCCGAGCGCGTCCATGAAGGCGCGGCGCCTCTGGTCGTCGAACGAGCCGGCGAGCGCTTCCTCGTGCGCACGCAGGCCCGCGTGGACGTCGTCCAGGAAGGTGTGGACCTCGCTCGAGAGCAGGGCGCGCTCACGCTCGGCGAGGAGGCGCTGCAGGGAGACGACGGTGCGGTAGAGGTAGGCGGTCGTGACGACGGAGAGCCCCTTGCCGACCAGGGCGTTGTTGGCGTCGTTCCACTCCGGCCGCTGGGTGTTCATCCAGATGCCGCCGCCGGGCACCAGGTTGGCGAGCTTCACCAGCAGCAGCAGGAGCAGCTTCTCGATCATCGAGACGTGGACGATGGCGCCGTCGGGGCCTTTCAGCAGCCGGGCGTCCGTGCCCTCGGTCGCCACCGCCGCTTCGATGCGACGGTGGAGTTCGGCGTCGAACTCGATGGTGTCGTAGGGGTCGTCCAGCATGGCCTCGTAGGGCCGGATCCGGTAGGGCACGTTCGCGTGGCTGAAGACCCTGCGCTCCAGCAGCGCGCCGAGCGCACCGGGGTCGAAGCGCGCCGCGGTCTCGAGCAGCTTCTGCAGGTAGACGATCTGGTGGTCGCTCCAGTAGCCGATGTTGGACCAGGGTTGCCCCTCCTCGGGGGCCTCCCAGGCGATGCCGTCGCGGGTGACGCGGTAGGGGTTGTAGCCGTCGGCGGTGGTCGCGCTCAGGAACACGCCGATCATCCCGGTCACGAAGCCGGGGAAGGCGTGCGCCAGGGCCTCCCAGTTCTGGAAGATGTCGCGCCAGTTGCCTTGGTAGTCGAGGCGGGGCCGGCCGTCGCCATGGCGGACGTTGATGGTGAAGCGGTTCCAGGGACGGCTGGGATCGCCGTGGCGGCGGCTGAACGCGAGCGGCAGGTACGCGGTGCAGAGCCGCTCGAGGTCGCGGTCGCCCGTCGCGGCGGCGCGCTCGACCAGCTCGTGGCGCGGCAGCGACTCGCTCAGGCCCTCGAAGAAGCCGCGGTGGTCCGCGAGGACCGCCGGGTTGCGGGTCCGGACGAAGTCGATCAGGTCGGCGCGGGGCACGCGGTGGTCGTCCAAGAACACGCCGCCGCGCATGACGTTGAACAGCACGCTGGCGAGGTGGTGGTCGGTCGCCGTTGGGTCTCGCGTCCACTGGAAGCCGTCCGCGCTCGCGACGATCGCTGCGAGCGCCTCGCCGCTCCCTCGGACGTCCTCCTCGACGAGCGCCTCGAGCTCGGCGTCGCCGTCCCCGAGGGCGTTCACGAGCGCGACCACGCTCGCGTGGTCCTTGCCGACGTCGGCGACGAGGTGCCAGCGGTGGGTCTCGTCGGGGGCCAGCGTGACGTCGGCGTGCACGAAGTACGCGCCCCGCCGGCCGCGCACGTCGGTCTCGGGGTCGGGCGTCTCGCCGCGCCGGAAGCGCTCGAGCTGCACCGACGAGAGCAGGCGGCCGGCGTCCCCCAGGCCGAGCGCGAACACGGTGGTCGCCCGCAGCGACTCGCTCGGCTCCGCCAAGTCGGTCAGGCTCGAGCTCAGGGTGAAGAGGCCGAGGCCGGTCCGGGGCTCGAGCTCGTTGCGCTTGTAGGCGTCGAGCAGGTTGCTGAGGCCGCCCTGCATGGCGGCGGTCGCGCCGGCCGGGACGAGGTTCTGCAGGCCGTCGAGGAGCGTGACGGTGCAGGCCT
>SKWV01000434.1 GCA_007128755.1 Trueperaceae bacterium | reverse complement strand
GCGAGCGCCATCGATCCGGCGAACGCGGTCATGAGCGCGAGGATGAGCAACACAGTGATGCGTGGCATGTGAGCGCTCCTTTCTGACCGCACGCTAACGCCCGCCCACCTCGCTACGCTGTGATGTCGCTTAAGCCACCTTCATCACCGCTCGTCTCTTGCTCAGGTGGCCGAGGCATACTGATGGCATGTCACCACGACGTCACACTTCCGCGCATCGCGCTGTACGGCCGCCCGAGACGACCACCGCCCCGAACTCCCGACCGAGCGTCAAGGCGCTCCACCTCGCCGCCGCACTGCTCGTGTGCGCCGCCGCGGCCACGTCGGTCCTGCTGCTGATGGCGTCGACGGCGCGCGGGCAGCCGCTCGAGGTCGACCAGGTCCTGCGCGCGATCCAGGAGCGCACGGCGGCGCTGGACGACATCGCGTTCATGGTCGAGGGCGAACTGCTCGACGAGGCCGGGCAGCGCATCGCGGTCGAGATCGAGGTCATGGCCATGCCCAACGTGCCGGCGGCCAGCCTCTACATCATCCAGCCCGACGCCCTGGCCGACAACCAGGTGATCATCGACGGCGACCTCATCCGCAACTACACCTACCTGACCAACCAGGTGAGCGTGTTCCACGCCGACGACCCCGACGCGCTGGGCGGCCTCTTCCCCGAGGCGGCCGGCGCCACCGTCGACCTCGACCTCGGCCGCGTGTTCCAGGGCTGGGAGCCGAGCATCGAGTCGGTCGAGTCGACGGGCGGCGGCGAGCGCTACGTCATCCGCTTCGAGAACCTCGAGCTGGGCGCCGACATCCACCACGTGCTCGCCACCGTCGACGCCGACGACTGGATGCCCATCCGCCTGGTGTTCTACCGCTCCGACACGGCGATGTTCGCCGACCTGCGCTTCGTCGACGTGGTGCGCGACCAGGGCCTCACGCGCGAGGACGTGACGTACCTGCCCGAGGACGCCGAGGTCATCGACCGCCGGCGCTGAGCCTCGTCGCGCTCGACCTCCGCCGCCCGGCCGCGCCCAACGCGCGTGCCGGGCGCTCTCGTCAGTGCCCCAGCATCTGCTCGGGGATCACCCAGCGGTCGAACTCCTCCTCCGTCAGGTAGCCGAGCTCCATGGCCGCCGCCTTGAGCGTGACGCCGTCGCGGTGCGCCGCCTGCGCGATCTCGGCCGCCTTGTAGTAGCCGATGTGCGCGTTGAGCGCCGTCACGAGCATCAGCGACTCGTCGAGGTGCTTGCGGGCGCGCTCGCGGTCGGCCTCGATCCCCAGCACGCAGTGGTCGACGAACGAGTCGGCCGCGTCGCCGAGCAGGCGCGCCGATTGCAGCAGGTTGTAGATCATGACCGGCTTGAAGACGTTGAGCTGGAAGTGGCCGTGGGTACCGGCGACGCTCACCGCGACGTCGTTGCCGATCACCTGCGCGCAGACCATCGTGAGCGCCTCGGCCTGCGTGGGGTTGACCTTGCCGGGCATGATCGATGAGCCCGGCTCGTTCTCCGGCAGGCGGATCTCGCCGATCCCGCAGCGGGGGCCGGAACCGAGCAGGCGGACGTTGTTGCCGATGTGCATGAGCGCCACCGCCGTGCGCTTGAGGGCGCCCGAAGCCTCGACCATCGCGTCGTGCGCCGAGAGCGCCTCGAACTTGTTGTCGGCGGTGACGAAGGGGTGCTCGGTCAGCTCGGCGATCACCTCGGCCACGCGCTCCGCGAAGCCCTTGGGGGCGTTGAGGCCCGTGCCGACGGCGGTGCCGCCGAGCGCGAGCTCGGCGAGGTGCGGCAGGGTGTGGGCGATCGCCTCGATGCTCTTGGCCACCTGCGCGGCGTAGCCCGAGAACTCCTGCCCGAGCGTGATCGGGGTGGCGTCCATGAGGTGCGTACGGCCGATCTTGACGACGTCGGCGAACGCCTGCGCCTTGTCGTCGAGCGCGTCGTGCAGACGGCTCAGGCGCGGCAGGAGGTGATCGACGATCTCCACGTACGCGGCGATGTGCATCGCCGTCGGGAAGGTGTCGTTGGACGACTGCGACTTGTTGACGTCGTCGTTGGGGTGGATGGGATCCTTGCTGCCCATCTCCCCGCCGACCTTCTCGATCGCCCGGTTGCTCACGACCTCGTTCACGTTCATGTTCGACTGCGTGCCCGAGCCCGTCTGCCACACCACGAGCGGGAAGTGGTCGTCGAGGTCGCCGCGGGCGATCTCGTCGCAGACCTCGGCGATCATGTCGGCCTTGGCGCTCTCGAGCACGCCCAGCTCGGCGTTCGTGAGCGCGGCGGCCTTCTTGAGCACGGCGAAGGCGCGGATGACGGGCAGCGGCATGCGCTCGCCGCCGATGCGGAAGTTCTCGAGCGACCGTTGCGTCTGCGCGCCCCAGTAGCGGTCGGCGAGGACGCGGACCTCGCCCATGGTGTCCTTCTCGATGCGGAAGCTCATGATGGCGTCATGGTAGCCCGCAGGGCGACGGCGCGGCGAGCGGCGCCGAGCCGCGAGTCGTGTAACGCCCGCGTGACGCCGCCTCAGGCATGCTTCCGGCCAGGGACGCCCCCTTGGAGGAAGACATGGCATTGGCCGAGCCCGTTACCATCACGCCGCCCCGACGGCGCCTATCGATCGTGCTCCTGGCGCTCCTGGCGACCGCCATGCTGCACGTGGCGACGGCGGCCACCATCCGAGTCACCACGGTCGTCGACGAACTCGATGCCATCCCGAACGGC
>SKWV01000253.1 GCA_007128755.1 Trueperaceae bacterium | reverse complement strand
TTCGAGGGCTACGACTCCGCGACCTGCATCGGCGGCTGGCAGTGGGCGATCAACCCCTTCAGCGACAGCAAGGACGCCGCCTGGCGCCTGCTCGAGTTCCTGGCGAGCCCCGACTCGCAGCGCGTCCTCGCGGTCCAGGCATCGAACGTGCCGGCCCGGCACTCGCTCTACGAAGACCCCGAGGTGCTCGAGGCCGCACCGCACTTCGGCGACTTCTACGACGTGATCATCAACGCCCGCTCGCGACCCGTCACGGAGTTCTACAGCGACGTCTCGCAAGCGATCCGCTTCCCGATGAACGCCTTCTTCGCGGGAGACTTCACCATCGACGAGGCGCTCGAGGAGATGCAGCGCGGCGTCGAGGAGGCGCTCGACTTCTGAGCTGAACCACGTGCTCGGGCGGGCCCCTCGCGCGCCTGCCCGAGCGCCTATCTTGCGAACCTGGGAAGGTATCCGCCTTGGCATCGACCGCACAGAGCGTGCCCTATCGCAAGCCCGGCTTCTGGCGCCGCCTCCGGACGGGCAACCTCACCGAGGCCCAGCTCGGCTTCGTGCTGCTCGCCCCCGCCGCCCTCGTCCTGATCCTCGTGATGCTCTGGCCCATCGTGCAGGTGCTGTGGCAGTCGCTGCACTTCGAGCGGCTCAACATCCCGGCTCGGGGCCGACCGTTCATCGGCCTCGAGCACTACCAGCGCATGCTCTGGGGCACCGACATGACCTGGACCCTCCACAACCTCCTGCCCTGGCGTCTCGCCGGACTCGCCGCCGTGATCGGTATCTGGTTCGGCGTCCACCGCGGCGCGCTGCGTCTCGGCGCGGCGGTGTGGTGGACGCTTCTCATCGTCGCGGTGGCAGGCGTGCTGCTCGGCTTCCACCCCGGCGCGGACGGCCGCTGGAACGACGCTCGCTTCTGGAACGCCTTCTCCATCACGCTCCTCATCGTGATCGTGAGCGTGGTCGGCTCGTTCGTGGTCGGCCTGCCGCTCGCCCTGCTCGCGAACGTGGAGTCGCGCTGGCGCTGGCTGGTGCGCATCGCCCTGCTGATCCCCTGGGCCATGCCGCGCGTGCTGGTGGGCATCATGTTCGCGTGGCTCTTCAACTCCACCGGCGGCGTGGTCAACGACCTGCTCGGCCGCGTCGGCATCGAGGGGCCGTTGTGGCTGGCGCGCTCCGACCCGGCCATCATCGCCGCGAACATCACCATCATCTGGGCCACCTCGTCGTTCGTGGGCCTCATCCTGCTGGCGGGGCTGCAGTCGATCGACACGAGCCTCTACGAGGCCGCGAAGGTCGACGGGGCCAACGGCCTCCAGCGATTCCTCGGCATCACGCTGCCCTTGCTGCAACCGGCCATCGCGGTGGCGCTCATCTTCCGCACCCTCACGGCCATCCAGACGTTCGAGATCCCCTACGCCATGACCCGAGGCGGGCCCGGGCGGTCGCTCGAGACGCTCGGCATCTACATCACCAACACCACCAACAGCCTCAACCTCGGCTACGCCGCCGCCCTCGCCGTCGCCCTCTTCCTCATGAGCCTCGCGATCACCGTGGTCTACCTGCGGTGGATCTACTCGGACACCTGACGTGCGACGCACCGGTCTCGGCTCCCGCGTGGTCATCGTCATCGGCACCGTGCTGCTCATCGTCAACGGGACGTTCCCGCTCATCTGGATGATCCTGACGTCGCTCAAGCGGGAGCGCGAGCTCATCCGCGTCCCGATCACCTACTGGCCGCAGGACCCGACCCTCCAGAACTACGCGCAGGTCTTCACCGACCTGCCGTTCGCCCGCTTCCTGCTCAACTCCGCGGTCGTCTCGATCTCGGCGACGATCGTGTGCGTGCTCATCGCCGCGTTCGCGGGCTACGCGCTGGGTCGCCTCGCCATGCCCTTCCGGCGCGGCCTGCTGACCGCGATCGTCGTGACCAGCATGTTCCCCGCCCTGGTGCTGCTCGTCCCGCTGTACCGCATGTTCCTCGGTACCGAGATCATCGGGGTGTCGTGGCTCATCGGCTTCCTCCACGACCTCGGGATGACCTTCCTGCCGAGCGAGGTGGCGGGCCCGAACCTGCTCAACACCTACTGGGCCCTGATCATCCCCTACGTGGCCCTCTCGCTGCCGATCGCCACGCTCATCCTCACCAGCTTCTTCCAGCTCATCCCGAAGGACCTCGAGAGCGCCGCCCTCGTCGACGGCTGCACGCGGGTGCAGACGCTCTTCAAGGTGATCGCGCCCGTGTCGGCCCCCGGCATCGTCACCGCCGGCATCATCATCTTCGTCAACTCCTGGAACGAGTTCCTGCTCGCGCTCAACTTCAACACGGCGCTGCAGATGCGCACGGTCCCGGTCGGCATCACGATGTACCAGGGCGAGTTCGCGTTCCCGTGGGCCGTCATCAGCGCCGCCATCACCATCGGCGTGCTCCCGCTCGTCGTGCTCATCCTGATGTTCCAGCAGCGGATCATCGCGGGCCTCACCGCCGGCGGGGTGAAGGGGTGAGCGCCGCCTCCGGGTCCAGCGAGCCGGCGATCGCCGCGCGCAGCGCCCTCCCGACGCGCCGAGCGCTGCGCGTCGGACTCGTCGCCGTGGCGCGCGACGCCTTCAAGGGCGACGCGGACGCGGTCGTGCGGCGCGCCACGGACTGGCTCGAGGGCGAGGGCGAGGCCCTCGCCTACGAGCTCGTGCCCGCTCCCCTCGTCGCCCGCGACGCGGCGG
>SKWV01000416.1 GCA_007128755.1 Trueperaceae bacterium | reverse complement strand
CACTACTTGGGGACCAACTTCGCCCGGGCGTTCGACATCACCTTCAACGATCGGAACAACGAGCAGGCGTTCGCCCACACCACGTCGTGGGGCTTCAGCACGCGCTTCATCGGCGCGATCATCATGGCGCACGGCGACGATGCCGGACTCGTGCTCCCGCCGCGGTTGGCCCCGCACCAGGTGGTGATCGTGCCCATGGGCCGGTCCGACGACGAGGCGGGCCGCGAGCGGGTGCTGGCCGAGGTGGCGCGCGTCGCGGGGGAGCTGCGCCAGGCGGGCGTCCGGGTCAAGGTCGACGACCGCGAGGGCATGAGCCCGGGGTGGAAGTTCAACGAGTGGGAGCGCAAGGGCGTCCCGCTGCGCGTCGACATCGGCCCGCGCGACGTCGAGGCCGGCACGGCGCTGGTCAAGGACCGACTGCTCGTCGACAAGGCCACCGTGCCGGCGTCGGGGCTGGTGCCCTACCTGATCGAGGCGCTCGGAGGCTTCCACGCCCGACTGTTCGAGCGGGCGCGCGCGTTCCGCGAGAGCAACACGCGCGAGGTGTTCTCCTACGACGAGCTCGTGGAGCAGGTCGAGGTGGGGTTCGCCATCGCGACGCACTGTGGCGACAGCGAATCCGAGAACGTCATCCAGGCCGAGACGAAGGCCACGGTGCGCTGCATCCCGCTCGAGGGGATCCCGGTCGGCGACTCGGTGTGCGTCCACACCGGCAAGCCGTCGCCGTACGCGCACAAGGTCGTGTTCGCCAAGGCATACTGAGGGCATGTCCACCCCGCCGCCCAAGACGGCCCGCGGCTCGCTCACCCCGACCCAGGCCCGGCTTCGTCGCCGCGTGCGCGAGGACGCGGCGCGCCTCGGGGTGCGCGTCGCCTTCGGCGAGGGCCGGCGCGCCACCGACGTCACGCTGGTGGTGGTGAAGGGCCCGAGGTCGGTGGTGCTGCGCTCCGCCGCGACGCTCGTGGAACCGCTCGGGCTCGACGTCGAGGTGGTGCGGACCTCGTTGACGCCCGAAGGGTACGAGATGGTGTTGGCGCTGATGGTGCCGCGAGCGCGACGACGCCCATCGGACCACGAGCGGCGCGCCAGCGAGATCGGCGGCGGCGAACGATGAGCGGATGCTAAATCGTACTTGACATAGTTTAAGGGTGGACTTTACAGTCTGAGCACAGGCCGCGACGCGGCCCGGGAGGATCGCTCATGACCACGCTCACTCTGCACGGAGACACGGACGCCGCGGCCGCGCGCTCGGCGCGCGCCGACGACGTCGTCGTCGGCGTACGCGACCTGCGCAAGACCTACCCCGGGCGCGGGCGGCGCGGCGGCCACGTCGCGGTCGACGGCGTCTCGTTCGACGTCCGGCGGGGTGAGATCCTCGGCCTGCTCGGCCCGAACGGCGCCGGCAAGACCACGACCATCAAGATGATCTGCGGCCTCGTGCGTCCCGACGCGGGCGCGATCCGGGTGGAGGGGGTCGACGCGCGGCAGCAGCCGCGGCGCGCCCTGCGCCACATCTCCGCCGTGCTCGAGGGGAACCGCAACCTCTACTGGCGCCTCAGCGTCCAGGAGAACATGGAGTACTTCGCCGGCAACCGCGGGCGGTCGCGCCGCAGCGTCGCCGCCGAGATCGACACGCTCCTGGAGGCCTTCGCCCTGGAGCCGAAGCGGACGGCGCTCGTGAGCGAGCTCTCGCGCGGCATGCAGCAGAAGCTCGCCATCGCCGTCGCCATGCTCGCGGGCACCGAGGTGGTGCTGCTCGACGAGCCGACGCTGGGGCTCGACGTCGAGACCGGCTACGAGGTGCGGGACCTGCTCCGTCAGGTCGCGCGCTCGGGCCGCACCATCATCATCAGCACCCACGACATGCCGGTCGTGCAGGACCTGTGCGAGCGCACCGTCATCATCCACACCGGCCGCGTGGTGACCGACGACCGAGTCGACAACCTGCTGCGCCTGTTCGCGACACGCGCGTACCACGTCCGCCTGGGCGCCCCCCTCTCGCTCAGGCAGGTCGAGGCGCTGCGCGCGGGCTTCGCGGGCGCCGCCGTCGACGACGACGCGCTCGCCTTCCAGGTCGAGCTCGAGCGGGGCGAGGACCTCTACCGCCTCGTCGACGTGCTCCGCTCCGAGCGCACCCCCATCGAGAGCTTGGACCGCACCGGCATCGACTTCGAGACCGTGTTCCGGCGCCTGGTGAACGGTGCCGACGGCGTCGGCGCGCCCGCGCGCGGCGCGCAGCGGGGCGGGGCCGCCGCCCGGGAGGAGCGCCCGTGATGCTCGCCGTGTTCGACGCCAACGTCCGCAAGGTGCTCATCGAGCTCCGCCGCTACCTCCCCAACACCATCAGCCTGGTGGTCACCTTCTACGCCATCTTCCTGGCGATGTTCCTGGGCATCACCGTGATCGGCGACCCGGGCGCGGCCGAGGCCAACCTGCGCTTCGCGATCGTCGGCAACGCGTTCTGGTTCCTGCTGATCCTGGGCATCAACTCGATGGGCTACGAGATCACCACCGAGGCCACCCGCGGGACGCTCGAACAGCTCGCGATGTCGCCCGTCGGGATGGCCACGATCCTGTTCGCGCGCATGGTCGGCACCCTCGCCGTGTACCTGCTCATCACGGCCGCCATGCTGGTGCTGACGATGGCGACCGCCGGTCAGTGGCTCGCCTTCGACGTGCCCCTGCTGCTCTGCATCCTGCTGCCGACGTTCGTGGGCGT
>SKWV01000156.1 GCA_007128755.1 Trueperaceae bacterium | reverse complement strand
CGCAGCCGCGCTCGCGCGCGCTTGCGCCGCTAGCGGTCGGGCGAGAGCGGCGGCTGCCGGCTCGCCTCCGTCGCGGCGTCGCGCCCGACGCGCCGCACCAGCGCCGTGTAGCCGACGACGGCGATGAAGGCGAACGAGAACCACTGGATGGCGTAGCCGAGATGCGATCAGGCGCCGATCTCGGGGCGCGGGGGCGGTAGCGGCAGCGTCCGGTCGCCCGGCGCGCGCGGCGGCGGATCGTAGAGGACGACGGCGCGCTCGAGCTCGTACGGCATCTGCCGCGCCAGCCGCTCGTCGTCGACGTACGCCACCGTGCGCAGGCGCCCCTCGGGCGGGTCGCGCGGCGCCAGGGCGGCGAGCGCGCCGCTCGGCGGGCGCTCGGTCGGGAAGAGCCACCCCTCGATCGTCACCTCGCCCGCGGGGGGCGGCGCCTCCTCGACCGGCACGATGTCGAGCTCCTGCGGGACCCAGCCGCGCTCGACCAAGACCGCCGTGCCGTCCGCCCGCACGAGCGGCGTGACCACGTGGTACCCGGGCATGCCGTCGCGCGACACCGGCCGGCGCAGCACCTCGAACGCGGCGTCGAACGTGCCGCTGACGCGCACCCGCCGGTACGCCAGGGGGTGGACGTCGCCGGAGCTCTCGGCGTCGACCTGCGCCAGCACCGCGGCGAGGTCGGCCGGCGCGGCCGCCATGCGCGCGAGGGCGACGTCGTTGCGCTCCATCCGGGCGTCGTGCCGCTGGAGCTGCCAGAAGCCGAACCCGGTGAAGCTCACGCCCACGACCACCACCAGCACGTGCCCGAGCAGCCACTTGGGGGTGAGGAAGATGCGGTTCAGATGGGTCTCCTCAGAGGAAGAACGCCCGGTCGAGCGCCATCGACAGGAACAGCAGGGCGAGGTAGAGCATCGAGTACTTGTAGACGGGGAGCGCGACCGTGCGGTCGATGCGCGCTCCGCTCCGGGCGACCTGGACGAGCCGCAGCATGCGCAGGGCCAGCACGAGGTTGAGCGCCAGCGCGGCGACGAAGTAGGCGAGGCTGAACTCGTTCAACGCGAAGGGGATCACCGTCAACAGGATCGTCAGGCCCGCGTACATGACCATCTGCATGACGGTGGCGCGCTCGCCGATGACCGAGGGCGCCATGGGGATGCCGACGGCCTCGTAGTCGTCCTTGATCATGAGCGCCAGCGCCCAGAAGTGCACCGGCGTCCACACGAAGATGAGCGCGAACAGGCACCAGGCCAGCAGCGACAGGTCACCGGTGACGGCGGCCCAGCCGACCAGGGGCGGGATGGCGCCGGCCGCGCCGCCGATGACGATGTTCTGCCAGGTGCTGCGCTTCAGCCACATCGTGTAGATCAGCATGTAGAAGGCGATACCGGCCCACGACAACAGCGCCGCCAGCAGGTTGGAGCTCGCCCAGATGATGACGAACGAGGCGATCGTGAGGGCGACGGCGAACCGCAGCGCGTCCCGCGTCGGGACCACGCGGGTCACGGTCGGACGCGCGGCGGTCCGGCGCATGCGGCCGTCGACGTCGGCGTCGTAGACCATGTTGTACGTCCCGGCCGCGCCGGCCGACATGTACCCGCCGATCAGCAGCCCCAGCAACGGGATCCACCCCGGGAACCCCTCGGCGGCGATGAACATCGCCCCGACCGTCGTGAGCAGGAGCAGGCTGATCACCCGCGGCTTCGTGAGCGTGACATAGTCGCGCCAGGTGGCGCGGGTGATCGGGACCGTGGCGGAGGGGTTCATGATGTCTCTCCCAGCGCGGGTCTGGGCACCCGAGCGCGTGCGGTGTGAGGGGTTCCGAGTTGCACCACGGCGAGCGCGGTGAGGAGGCCGAACGAGAGGACCGCGAGGCCGAGATGCAGCAACTGCAACACGACGGGCGCCATGAGCGCGAGGTTGAGCGCGCCGACCGCGAGCTGCACGAGGTAGACGCCGAGCAGCGACTGCGCCAGCTGCTTCGCCTCCGGCACCGGCTTGAGGAGCCATGCGAGGCCGAGGGCCACGAACAGGTACACGCCGACGGTGACGGCGATGAGCGGGTGCAGCATCCGCAGGCGCGCCAGCGGGTGCGAGTCCGGATGGAGGTCGGCCGCCAGGCCGGCCGCCAGCGTCTCGGAGGGGAACATCGTGTTGCCCATGGCGGCGATGCCGCCCGAGAACATGAGCACCAGCACGCTCACCACGCCGACCAGCAGGACCGTGAGCACGCCCCCTTGCCGCTCGAGGTGCATCGGCCACGCGGGCGGGCGGGCCCGCGCGTAGACGATCGCGCCCGCGAGCGCGCCGACGATCAGCAGCGAGTTCACGAGGTGCGTCGCCACCACGACGCCGCGCGCGATGGATCGGTCGTCGCCGGTGAGGCCCCAGAGCACGGTGCCGGCACCGAGCAGCGCCTCGACGAGCAGGAAGCCGAACGCGGCGGCGGCGAACACGAAGAGCCCCGGACGCTCGGCGCGGGCCCGCATGGCGCGGCGGAGCAGCCACGCTCCCACGACGAGGGCCGCCAGCGAGACCAGCCGGTGCGTGAAACCGATCACGGTCTCGACGCCGCCCGACAGCGGGACGATGGCGCCATTGCACGTGGGCCAATGGGACCCGCAGCCCGCGCCGGCACCGACGGAGCGCACGAACGCGCCCTGCAGGATGACGACGGCGGTCACGCCGAGCGCCAGCCACGCGAGCGTGGCCGTCCGCGGACGGCTCGGCTGCGAAGGTG
>SKWV01000256.1 GCA_007128755.1 Trueperaceae bacterium | reverse complement strand
CCACCCGAACGGCCCCGCCGCAGCCTCCTGCGCTCCGTGCTGCTCGCGCTGGTCCTGCTGGCCGTCGGCGCCGTCGCCTACGTCGATTGGGCGCTCGCCCCCGCCGGCACGGCGAGCGATCCGGTCGTGTTCGAGGTGCCCCGCGGGGTGGGCGCGCGCGCGGTGGCGAGCGCCCTGCACGAGGAGGGGCTCATCCGCGAGCCGCGGGTGTTCCTGGGCCTGCTGGTGTGGCAGGGGATCGACCGCCGTCTGGGCGAGGGACTGTACGATCTGGCGCCCGCGATGGACGCGTTCGAGGTCGCGGCGGCGCTCGAGCGCGGCGGCCGGCCCCGCACCGCGCGGATCGTGATCCCCGAGGGGAGCCGGCTCTCCGACGTCGCGCGGCGCCTCGAGACGGCGGGGCTCGCGACGAGCGACGTGGCGCTCGCCATCGCGCTCGATCCGCCCAACGGCCCCCCGTCGGCACCCGAGGGCGCCGGCCTCGAGGGCTACCTCTTCCCCGCCGTCTACGAGGTGCCCTTCGACGAGGCCCCGGAGCGCACGTTCGCCAGGATGATCGAGCGCTTCGAGCGTGAGCTCGACGACGAGACGCAGCGGCGCGTCGCCGAGGCCGGGCTCGAGATCCACGAGTGGGTGACGCTCGCCTCCATCGTCCAGTCCGAGGCGGCCGGCGACCACGAGATGGCGTTGATCGCGGGCGTGTTCCTCAACCGGCTCGACATCGGGATGCCGCTGCAGTCGGACCCGACCGTCGCCTACGGCCTCGGCAAGGACCTGCCGGCGCTCGATTTCCCCGGCGGCGACTTCCAGGTCGACCACCCCTGGAACACGTACACGCGCGGCGGGCTGCCCGAGGGCCCGATCGGCAATCCCGGCCGCGCCGCGCTCGAGGCGGTGCTCGCGCCCGAGCGCACCACGCCCGACGGGCAGCCGTGGCTCTACTTCCTGCACGGCGTCTCGCCGGCCGGACCGGTGTTCCGGCCGAACGTCGATTTCGACTCGCACGTGCGGGACGTGAACAGGTACCTGCGCTGAGGACCCCGCCGAGCCCACTGCGGTAGCATGCGCCAGGCACTCGACCGACAACACGCCGCTGCGCCCTTCGGGGCCGGCTGGGAGATGCTCTGGTGAAGTTCGTCCTCGCCATCTCGCGCGGCATCGACGCCGTCACGAAGCTGCTCGGCCAGGCCGCCTGGTGGGCGTCGCTCGCCATGGTGCTCGTGGGCGTCGAGAACGTGGTCGCCCGCTACGGCTATCAGTGGATCCGCCGCACCTTCGGCGACCACGTCGCCGCGGCGCTGTCGAACAACACCTACCTCGAAGCGCAGACGGCGCTCTACAACTTCGTGTTCCTGATCGGCGCCGCGTACCTGCTCCAGGTCGACGGGCACGTCCGGGTCGACATCGTGTTCTCGCGCCTGCGCGCGCGCACGAAGGCCATCGTCGACATCGTGCTCACCTTCGTGTTCCTGCTGCCCTTCTGCTGGATGGGCATCTACTTCGGCAACTCCTACGTCGCGCGTTCCTGGGCGCAGCTCGAGATGAGCCCCAACCCCGGCGGGCTGCCGCGCTACCCGATCAAGACGATGATCATCGTCGCGTTCGCCCTGCTCATCGTGCAGGCGCTCTCGCAGATGATCAAGCACGCGGCGTTCCTGCGCGGCATCCCCAACTCCGGGAGCCACTACGAGCACGACACCGGCCCCTCCGACGAGGACGGCACACCGCTGCCCGCGTCGTCCGAGGCGCCCGTCTGATGCTCGGCCTCGCGATGTTCGCGGCCGCCGTCGGGTTCCTCCTGATCGGCTTCCCGGTCGCCTTCACGCTCGGTGGCACGGCGGTGCTGTTCATGCTGATCGGCTCCGACTTCCTGCCCACCGTGGTGGGCATCGCGCTGCCGTGGGAGGCGGAGTTCCGCTTCACGCGCCTCAACATCCTGCCGCAACGGATCTTCGGCACCATCATGGACAACTACACCCTGGTGGCGGTGCCGTTCTTCGTGTTCATGGGCGTGATGCTCGAGAAGTCGGGGCTGGCCGAGGAACTGCTCGAGACCATGGGGATGCTCTTCGGCGGACTGCGCGGCGGATTGGCGATCTCGGTCGTCGCGGTCGGCGCGCTGCTGGCGGCCTCGACCGGCGTCGTCGGCGCCTCGGTGGTCACCATGGGTGTGCTCGCGCTGCCGGTCATGCTCAAGTACCGCTACTCCAAGTCGCTGGCGACCGGCGTGATCGCCTCGTCGGGCACCCTCGGTCAGATCATCCCGCCGTCGATCGTGCTGGTGATCCTCGGCGACCAGATCGGCGTCTCGGTCGGCGACCTCTTCCTGGGCGCGCTCCTCCCCGGACTCGCGCTCGCGGGGATGTTCATGCTCTGGGTGGTGTTCGTCGCGATCACGCGTCCGGCGGAGGCCCCGGCCCTGCCGCCGGAGGCGCGCACCATCACGGGCTTCGCGCTCATCCTCAAGGTGGTGCAGAACCTCATCCCGCCGCTGGTGCTGATCTTCCTCGTGCTCGGCACCATCTTCTTCGGCATCGCCACCCCGACCGAGGCCGGCGCGATGGGAGCGGCGGGAGCGCTGCTGCTGGCGCTCTTCAACCGACGCCTGACGAAGCGCAACCTCGTCGCCGCGATGGATCAGACGGTGCGCCTGACGTCGATGGTCTTCATCATCCTGACGGGCGCCACGGCGTTCGCGATGGTGTTCACGGCGCTGCACGGCGACCGCGTCGTGCACGACTTCCTCCT
>SKWV01000236.1 GCA_007128755.1 Trueperaceae bacterium | reverse complement strand
TCTGCGCCGCAGCGAGGCGATCGCGCAGGCTCGCCGCCTCGCGTTCGGCGGCCTTGACCTCGGCCTGGAGCGCGCGGACGCGCTCCTCGAGCTCGTCGGGCCGGGCACCGAGCGCGCGAGCCGAGCGCGTGGCGTGCTCACGCAGGTCGGCGACGTACTCGAACGCGCTGCGCCCGGCCACGGCCTCGATCCGCCGGATCCCGGCGGCGGCGGCCTCCTCGAGCGTGATCACGACCGAGCCGATCTCGCCCGTGCGGCGCACGTGCGTGCCGCCGCAGAGCTCGATCGACGGGGCCGACGCGGCGTCGCCGATGCGCACCATGCGCACCTGCTCGCCGTACTTCTCGCCGAAGAGCATCATGGCGCCGGCCTCGCGCGCCCGCGCGATCGGCACGACCTCCCAGTCGACCTCGAGGTCGGCGAGGATCCAGTCGTTGGCGCGGCGCTCGACCTGCCGCAGCGTGTCCTGGGCGATGGCCGCGCCGTGGCTGAAGTCGAAGCGCAGCCGATCCGGCGCCACCAGCGAGCCCGCCTGCGCGACGTGCTCGCCGAGCACCTCGCGCAGAGCCGCGTGCAGCAGGTGCGTGGCGGTGTGGTGCCGCTCCGTCTCGCGTCGCCCCGGGTCCACCGTGACGTGCACGGCGGCGCCGACGTCGAGCGGTCCCCGCACGACGCGGCCGTGATGGACGACGAGTCCCTGGGCGGTCTTCGTGGTGTTGGTGACGACGACCTGCCCGCCCGGCCAGGTGATCTTCGCCGCGTCGCCGACCTGCCCGCCGCCCTCGGGGTAGCACGGCGTACGGTCGAGCACGATCCCGACGTGGCTCCCTTCGGGGGCGCGCTCGCCGCGCTCGCCCTCGATCAGGAGCGCCAACACGGTCGCGTCGGCCTCCTTCGCCTCGAAGCCGACGAACGCGGTCGCGCCGTGATCCGCCGCGACGGCGGAGAGGGTGTCGGCGGCGCCGAACATGGCCCCGGTGGCGCGGCCCGCCCGCGAGAGGCTGCGGGCGCGCTCGCGCGCCTCGGCGTAGCCTGCGCGATCGACCTGCACGCCGCGCTCGGCCGCCATCTCGACCGTCAGGTCGAGCGGGAAGCCGTACGTCTGCCACAGGTCGAACGCCGTGGCGCCGCTCAGGACGTCGCCGTCGAGGCCGTCGAGCACGTCCTTCACCCGGGTGATGCCGGCCTCCAACGTCTCGAGGAACTGCTCCTCCTCGGCCTTCACGATGCCGGCGATGCGCGCCTGGTTGTCGCGCACGTTCGGGTAGGCGCCGCCCATCGACAGGGCGATGTCGGCGACGAGGCGGTGGAGCACGCTCCCCTCGATCCCGAGCAGGAACGCCTGGCGCGCGGCGCGGCGGATGAGCATCTTGATGACGTAGCCGGCGCCGTCGTTCGCCGGCAGGATGCCGTCGGCGATGCACATGGTGACGGCGCGCGCGTGATCCGCGATGATCCGGTGCGCGGTGCTCTCCAGGTCGCGGTACGGCACGCCCGACGCTTCGACGATCGTGCGGATGCTCGGCGCCATGAGCTCGGTGCCGTAGGCGTCCTGCGCTCCCGTGACGATCGTCGCGAGCCGCTCGAAGCCCATGCCGGTGTCGATGTTCTGCATCGGCAGCGGCCGCAGCTCGCCGTCGACGAGGTCGAACTGCGTGAACACGAGGTTCCAGATCTCCATGAAGCGGTCGCCGGCGCCGGTGTTGGGGCCGGTCTCGTCGGGGCTGCCGTACTCCGGGCCGCGGTCGTAGAAGATCTCCGAGCAGGGGCCGCATGGCCCGGAGCGGCCGTCCTTGACGGCGTTCGCCGGCCAGAAGTTCTCCGCTTCGCCCCAACGCGACATGCGGCTCTCGGGGACCCCGACCTCCTTCGTCCAGATGTCCCACGCCTCGTCGTCGTCCGTGTACACGGTGACGTGCAGCCGCTCGGGGTCGAGCCCGAGCCAGGCCGGGTCGGTGAAGAACTCCCACGCCCACGCCGCGGCCTCGGACTTGAAGTAGTCGCCGAACGAGAAGTTGCCGAGCATCTCGAAGAAGGTGTGGTGCCGGCGGGTGCGGCCGACGTTCTCGATGTCGGAGTCCTTGCCGCCCGCGCGCATGCACTTCTGCGAGGTGACGACGCGCTTCCAGACGCCCTCGTGCCCCTCGAAGACCGGTGTCGCGCCCTGGAAGTAGGGCTTGAACTGCTGCATGCCGGCGACGTTGAACATCAGGCCCGGGTCCTCGCTCTTGAGCGAGGCCGACGGCAAGACGAGGTGCCCCTTCGTCTCGAAGAACCGCAGGTAGGTGCGCCTGAGCTCATCGAGCTCGGTGATGGTTGCCATGGTGGTGCCTCCGGGCGCCGCTCGAGCCCGCGCCGTCCGGCCATCATACCGACGCCCGGGACGCACGCGGCGCAGCCCACGGGACGCTGGGCGTGGGCCGAGCGTGGCCCGGCGGTGGTCTCTCCCGCGGAGCACTAGGTGATGACGCTTCGCCTATCGTCGAAGTATGGACACCTACCGTCTCGCCAGCACCACACGGGCCATGGGCTCGCGCGCCCGCGCGAGCATGCTGACCGCCCTCGTCGCCAGCGACGGCCTCCCCGCGCGTGCGCTCGCGGGCGAAGCGCGCGTCACGGCGCAGACGGCCAGCGCGCATCTCGCCAAGCTGCTCGGGGCGGGGCTCGTGACCTGCGAGCGGCGGGGGCGGCACCGCTACTACCGGCTTCGTGACGCGCGCCTCGCCCACGCGATCGAGTCGCTGGCGGCGCTCG
>SKWV01000372.1 GCA_007128755.1 Trueperaceae bacterium | reverse complement strand
TTGCGGATGATCGGGAAGCGCACGTGGTTCATGATTCCTCCAAGGGCGGTACGCGCGGTTCAGCCACGCGGCGCACCGCCAGCGAGCGGTGTGTGCATGATGATGCACGCTGAATCCTTACGAACTCCTGACACGAAACATCGATCAGGCCGTCGAAGAAGGCGTGTCGGAAACATCACGTGCGAACGTGTTCTGGTTCGCTCACCCCCGTATCGGTTGTCCCTGGCCGCGCCCCCACCGCCCCGCTATCGTGGAATCGATCGGAGGCCCCATGCCCGCAGGCGGTGCGCAGCCCACATCCAAGCGGCTCACGACGACGAGGCGCTGGGCGTTCGGCCTCGGCGCCTACGTGGCGTTGGTCGCGATCGTGATCACGACCAGCCTCGCCCTCGACCTGCCGTTGGGTGTCGTCGCCGACCTGCTCGTGGGCCTCGGCCTCGGCCTCGCGCTGCTCTTCCTCGGCTCGGGTGTCCTGGCACTCCTGCGCTGGCTCACGGGCACGGTGCCGGCCGCCGTCGGTGATGGCGTCGTCATCGCTACCGTGGGTGCGCTCGTCTTCCTCATCGTGTTCAACGGCTTCGCGCCGCTCGAAGCCGTCGCCGTCTGGGCCATGTGGCTCATCGCGATCGCCGCCCCGGTGCTCGGGATCGCGATCGCCGTCGCGCCGGACCAAGCGACCGCGAGGCCGCGCCCGACGTGGGCACGCGTCGTCGCTCCGCTGCTCGGCGCGGCGGTGTTCGCGGCCGCGGCGATCTGGTGGTGGCACCCCGGCGACGCCGGGCCGGTGGCGCCCGTCGCCGTGACGGCCGCCCAGCCAGTTCTCCCCGATCCCGGCGCGGCCGGCACCCTACCGGTCGCCTCCTTCACCTACGGCAGCGGCGTGCCGCGCTGGCGACCGGAGTACGGTGCCCAGGCCGAGCGCACGACGACGCCGGTGGACGTGCGCGACCGCGTCCCCCTCAGCGGCTTCGTGGCCGCCGCCCGCCGCACGGCCCTCGGCCATGGGCTCGACGCCGTGCCCCGCAACGCCGTCGTCTGGCACCCGGCGGAGGGTGCAGGCCCGCACCCGCTGGTCCTCGTGGCGCACGGCAACGCCAACCTGTTCACGCCCTCGGAGCTCGGGTACGAGTGGCTCGGCCGCCACCTGGCGTCGCATGGGTACGTGGTGGCGTCGATCGACGCCTCGGCCTTCAACTCCCTGCCGTTCCTCACCGGCGAGCTGAGGGACGAGAACGACGCCCGGGCGCTGCTGTTCCTCGCACACCTGCAGCTGTGGCACGCCTGGCAGGAGGACGGCGACGCCGTCGCGGCGACGGTCGACCTCGACCGCATCGTGCTCATCGGCCACTCGCGCGGCGGGGAAGCGGCGGCGATCGCGGCCGCGTTCGACCGGCTCGGCCGCATCCCGGCCGACGCCACCGTGGCGCTCGCCGATCGCGTCGGCGGACCCTACGGGATCCGGGCCGTCGTCTCGCTCGCCCCGAGCGACGGGCAGTACCGCGTCGGCGATCGCGGCACCGTGCTGGAGGACGTCGACTACCTGGTGCTGCAGGGCGGCTACGACGCCGACGTCACCTCGTTCGCGGGGGAGCGCCAGTACGAGCGGACCGTGATCCGAGAGGGCGGCTTCAAGGCGGCGGTGTACCTCCACCAGGCGAACCACGGCCAGTTCAACACCCGGTGGGGCCGCCACGACCTCGGCCCACCGCGCGACCAGCTCCTCCGGACCGGCGCGATCATGCCGGCCGACCACCAGCGACGCAGCGCGGCCGCGCTGATCACCGCCTTCCTCGAGGCCACCGTGCGGGACCAGAGCGGCTATCGCGACCTGTTCCGCCGGCCGGAGGTCGCGGCGTCGTGGCTGCCGCCCGTCACGACGGTGATGCGCTACGACGACGGCGCCGGCATCGCCATCGCCATCGCGGACTATGGCGAGGACGTCGATCCCACCACGGCGAGCCTCCCCGGGTCGACCGCGAGCGGCGAGGGCCTCGTGGTGTGGCGCGAGGGCGACCCGCGCTTCCGCAGTCGCGTCGAGCGCCAGGTGAACGCCGTCACGCTCGGTTGGCGCGAGGCGGGCACCGACGCCGATCCCGCCTACCGGCTGCGGTGGGACGACGACGTCGACCTCGGCGCGCACGACGGCAGCTCGCTCCGGCTCGAGATCGCGCGCGGCACGACCGCCTTCCCCGACGGCACCCCCGTGCCGACGGGGCCGCTCGACGCCCACGTCGTGCTCGGCGATGCCGCCGGCCGCCGGGCGGCCGTGCCGCTGTCGTTCGGCCAGGGCGTGCCGCCCGATCTGCCCGCACGGCTCTCGCGCGCGCCGCTCTTCGCGCTCCCTCGCTTCACGCCGTCGCGCTACCCCCTGTTCGCCACCGTCGAACTGCCGCTCGAGGCGTTCCTGGAGGCCGACGGCGACCTCGACCTCGCCAGCCTGGTCGCCCTCGACCTCGAGTTCGACCTGGTCCCCGAAGGGCTGCTGGTGGTGCGGTCGATCACGCTGGTGAGCGCACCGACGCCCTAGCACGAGCGTCCGCCTGCGGGAGCAGGCGGCTGCCCGCTCCACCTCGGCACGGGCCGAGGCTCCGCCAGCGCGAGCGCGCGGCGATGCGACGATCGCGAGCGTGAACGCGCCGACTCCTCGCGGCTGGTGGAACCGGAGCGGGCCCTGGCGCGTGGCGGTGGTCGTGCGGTGGGCGCCGTGGCCGGCGCTCGCCCCACGCGCCGCGCTCCGCTGGGCACGGCGCGTCGCCACGGTG
>SKWV01000142.1 GCA_007128755.1 Trueperaceae bacterium | reverse complement strand
CGGGCACGCTGCATCGTAGCTGGCGGGGCTGGGAGCGGTGGTAAGGCGCTCGGCGATACCGGCTGTTCCTCGCTACGCTGCATGCCATCGCGCCTGCATGCAGGCGCGATGGCATGCAGGCGTGGTAGCACGCGAGACGTGATGGTGTCGGACGCAGCGGCCGCACTCAATGGGCGTTCGGCGCGCATGATCGATCACCTTCCGATCGGCGGCGATCCCGGTGCGGCTCGCCACTGGGAGGCATTGGCATCCTCGCCGCGCTCTCCTCGGCGGTAGCCAACTCATCCAATCGCGGCCCGTATCCAGTAGGATACGTTTGGTGCCTGATCGAGGTCAGGCAGACCCCGCAGTACCAGAGCTGGTTCGACGGTCTGCGGGGTCGCGAGGCTAAGTGGGCATCCGCCGTGCCAAGGCACTCGTGCGGGACCTGTGAGGAAGGCGGCCATGGCAGCGAAGAAGACGGAGACCCAACCGTGGGACGCAGCGGCCCTGCTGGAGAGCGACGCCGACGTCGTTGCGTACCTCGACGCCGTGCTCGACGAGGACGATCCTGTGCTGCTGGCGGCGGCGCTCGGTGACGTCGCGCGAGCCAAGGGCATGACGCGGATCGCCCAGGCGACGGGCCTCGGGCGCGAAAGCCTCTACAAGGCGCTGTCGCTCGAGGGGAACCCGGAGTTCGCGACCGTCTACAAGGTGGTCCGGGCACTGGGGTTGCGTCTTCGCGTCTCGGCCTGAGGGTACGCGCGTCTGCGTTGCCAGGTATGTACGACGGAGGCTCCGCGGCGCGAGCCGTGACGTTCACCGATCGGTCGAGGAACAACGCGTGTCCGGCGGCCTACTGCTGGCGGTCGTAGCGGAGGTCGGTCACCGGCAGCCGCGGCGGCCAGGAAGCGGGTGCGCGCGAGCCAGGCGGAGCAGCAGGACCCGCACTCTCGTACGATGGAACCCTGATGGCCGATCCGAAGGTGATCGACGAGGCCCACGGTGCGGTTCGTCGTCGTCGCCTGCCATGCGAGCCGAGGACGGACGAGCAGGAGCGAAGCCCGATGGGCTCCCGGGCCGACGCCGCCGAGGCGACCGGCTCCGGTGGGTCATGAGTGACGCCGACGCGCGCATCGTCGCCACCAACGGCGTTCGCCTCCACGTGCGTGAAGCGGGTCCGGAGGACGGCCCGCTGGTCCTGTTGCTGCACGGCTTCCCCGAGGGCTCCTACGGCTGGCGTCATCAGGTGCCGTACCTGGCGGCCGCGGGGTATCGCGTGTGGGCTCCGGATCAGCGCGGGTACGGCGCGAGCGACAGGCCCCAGCGCATCGCCGCGTACGGGCTCGACGTCTTGGCGGACGACGTGACGGGTCTGATCGACGCGGCCGGGCGGCGCCAGGCGGCGGTGGTCGGCCACGATTGGGGCGGCGTGGTGGCCTGGCACCTCGCGCGTCGATCTCCGCACCGGATCTCGAAGATGGTGGTGCTCAACGTCCCGCACCCCAGCGTGATGCGCCGACACCTGCGCACGAACCTCGCGCAGGTGAGGCGCAGCCTCTACATCCTCGCCTTCCAGGTTCCTTGGCTCCCCGAGCGATTGCTGGGTCGCGAGGGCGGACGCCCTCTCGCGCGCGCGCTCGTGGCGACGAGTCGACCCGGCACCTTCACCGACGACGACCTCGCTGCGTATCGTCGGTCCTGGGCCGGTCCGCACGCGATCCGCGCGATGCTCGACTGGTACAGGGCCATCGTGCGGCGGCCGCCGGCCCTCGAGCGGCATCCGCGAGTCGCCGTGCCGACGCTGCTCGTCTGGGGGCCGCACGACCGCTTCCTGGGTCGTGAGATGGCGCGGCCGAGCATCGAGCTGTGCGACGAAGGACGATTGGTCGTCATCGACTCCGCCACGCACTGGCTGCAGCACGAGGAGCCGGATCGCGTCAACGCGCTGATCGACGAGTTCCTACGGGGCGATGGCGTGACGTCGAGCGACGGGACGACCGCCTAGGCGCCGTCGGAGCTCTGGAGCTTGGTCGCCGCGCCACTCGCCGTGCGCATCGCGGCCCTTGCAGATGATGACTCATGGTCAGCCGAGCGGTGACGTCGGCCCCGGCCGGCGCGACCTTGACGAGGCATATTAGTAACTGCTAATATCCAGCCCCACGCATCAAGGAGGTTCCGATGCCCTTTGACCTCGACACCCACCTTGCGACCATGGCCCGCACCGTCCGCTCCGGGACACGTGATGGCGTTCCCACGAAGGTCGTCGCGGCGGCTCGAACGTACGCCACGACCCCAGAGGACCTGTGGGACGCCCTCACCAGCGCCGAGCGGATCGGGCGGTGGTTCCTCCCCGTCTCCGGTGACCTGCGCCTCGGCGGTCGCTACCAACTGCACGGCAACGCCGGGGGCACGATCGAATCCTGTGATCCGCCGCGGCGCCTGGCCGTCACCTGGGAGTACGGCGGTCAGGAGAGTTGGCTGAGCGTGCACGTCGCACCCGATGGCGACGGCGCGCGACTCGAACTGGAGCACGTCGCGCCGTTTGACGCCGGCAGTCCCGCGGCGGAGTTCTGGGCGATGTACGGCCCGGGCGCGACGGGCGTCGGCTGGGACATGGCCTTCCAGGGGCTCGCCCGGCACCTCGAGGACCCCCAAGCGCCGGCTCCCGATCCAGAGGCGGTCGCGGCGTGGACCACGTCGCCCGAGGCGCGCGACCTCTTCGCCACGGCGAGCCGCGCGTGGGCCGAGGCTCACATCGCCGATGGCGCCCCGGAGCCGGAGG
>SKWV01000333.1 GCA_007128755.1 Trueperaceae bacterium | reverse complement strand
CGCGCCGCCTCGGCGAGGAGGCCGTCGCGCCGCTCTCGGCGTGCGCTGGCACGGGCGTCGTCGAGATCGCGCGGCCGCCAGCCGAGGTGGAGGTCGGCGATGTGGAGGATGCGGGGCATCGTGGCCTAGCCTACCGCCCGCGGGGTGATCCTGCGCCGTCGGGAGCCATGAGTGCGACGACGTCGTCCGGGGACTCGGACTCGAGCATGATGCCGGCCGGCGTCTCGTGGAGGCGCTGCACCAGGGTCGAGAGCCGCGCGAGGTGGACGCCGACCTCTTCGTGCATCGGTCCGAGCAGCACCACGACGCGCATCACGTCGCTCGAGGCGCGCGGGTGCGGCAGGCCCGAAGCGTAGAGCCCGATCGCGACCGCCGGGGCCGCGAGCGCGGGTGTGCGGGCGTGGGCGAGCACCGTGTCGGGCAACACCTCCGCCGAGTACCCGACGTCGTCACGCGATAGGGCGCGAAGCACCTCGCCGAAGGCCCGCGTGCCGGGAGCCACGATCGTCGCGACCAGCCTCGCAAGGGCCGCGTCCAGCTCGTCGCCGCTGGCGTCGAACACCACGCGATCGGCCGTGAGCGCGAGGCGAGCACCCGCTCCGAGCGCCGTGTACAGCGTTCGCTCACTCGGATAGAGCGCCACGAAGTTACTGCCGAGCGCGGCGAGGCGCCGCGGGTACCGCTCGAGTTCAGGAGCCCATGCGACGGTGCCGCGGCGTGCCCCCACGACCATCACCAGGTCGTCTGGTGCCATCGCCGAGCGGACGTGCTCGATGACCGCAGACCACGAGACGATCGTCTCGAACGAGATCGCGACGTCCGCCGGCACGTCGTCGAAGCGTCGCTGCATGCGCGTCGCGTCCCCCCTCACGACCAGCACCACCACGTCGGTGCCCAGTTGCCCCGCGATCTGCTTGATCGTCCTCACGGCCTCGTGGAACCCCGGGGTGTAGTCGATCGCCGCGCCGAGGACGACGTAGCAGGTCCGCGCCATAGCCACCGGGTGCGGGAGCCGACAGACGAGCACCTGCTCGCTCGACTGCTCGATGACCTGGTCGATCACGCTGCCGAACACCGCGCGCTGGACGGCGGCGGAACCGTGCCACCCGATGACGACGTCCGTGATCCGACGTTCACGCGCGGCGGCGGTGACACCGCTGGCCGGGTTCACGGCCGCGCGCGTGAGGGGGATCACCGGGACGTCGGCCTCCGCGGCGTACACGACCGCGTGCCCGAGCACCCGCTCGGCGGCCGCGACCTCCGCGTGGATGGCGTCCCCGTCGACCACGACGGTGAGCGGGTAGACGGCCTCCGTCGATCCGGCCTCGCGCAACAAGAACGCGACGTCGAGGAGCCGGTCGACCGTGTCGGGGTTCGCGAGCGGGACCAGCACGCGATGCGGGGCCGCATCGGCGACGGCGGTGCTCTGGCGAGCCAAGGCCACCTCGCGGCCCGCGCGCTGGACGAGGGTCGCTCCGACCACGACGCTCACGAGGATGAGGCCGATGACGGCGTTGACGACCACCGCGTCGAAGAGACCGATCTCGAGCCCGACGAACGTCACCGCCAAGGTGGCAGCGGCCTGGGGGATGGAGAGCCCGGCCATGAGCAACCCACGCCGGCGATCGAAGCCGAGCAGGCGCTGGGCGATGAGCGCCGCCGCGCCCTTCCCGACGATCACCAGGACCACGAACATCGCGATCAACGCGAGGACGTCGCCGCCCACGAGGACCCGCACGTCGACGAGCATGCCGACCGAGAGCAGGAAGAACGGGATGAAGAAGGCTTCCCCGACGAAACGGACGCGCGCCATGACCGTCGACTGCGCGGGGACGAGGCGGTTGATCGCGAGACCGGCGAGGAACGCCCCGATGATCGGCTGGGCGCCCGCCGCCTGGGCGGCGGCGGCGCTCACGAACATGGCGGCCAGCAAGAAGACGTAGCGGACCGGCGCCTCGGCGTCGGTTCCACGGAAGAACCAGCGCGCGACGCGCGGGAGCAGCACGAGGACGACCGCGACGTAGAGGGCCAGGATCACGAAGAGACGCACGAAGACGAACGGGCCGACGTCGCCGATCACGATCGCGCCGACGATCGCCAGCAGCGCGAGCGACAGCGTGTCGGTGAGGAGCGAACCGCCGAGCACGGTCGTGGTCGCCGGGTCGTGCGTCAGGCCGAGGCGCGTCGCGATCGGGTAGGCGAGGAGGGTGTGCGAGGCGACGATCGCCCCGACCATGAGCGTCGCCGTCGGGCCGAAACCGAACAGGGGCGCCACCACGAGCGCCGCCGCGAGCGGGACCACGAACGAGAGCAGGCCGAAGACGACGGATCGCTGCCGATGTCGCGTGAACCCGTTCAGATCGAGCTCGAGCCCCGCCACGAACAACAGGTAGAGCAGGCCGACCGTGCCGAGCAGTTCGATCGCCCCGTCCCGTGCCAGCACACCGAGGCCGGCCGGCCCCACGAGTGCCCCCAGCACGATGAGCACGACGAGGCTCGGGAGTCGGAGCCTCGCGCTCAGGAACGGCGCCACGAGGAACGCGAGGAACGCCACCGTCATGATCTGGACGGGGTTCGCGAGGGGCTCCATCACCACCGTCGGCTCAGCCGGGCGCCTCGGAGAGTCGTGCGCTGTAGCGGGTCTTGGCGTCGAGCGCGCGCTCGGGGAGCGTCGGCAGGCGGCCGGCGTAGATCTCCACGCGGAGCCACGCCTTCTCGGCCTCGAGATCGCCCTCCGCGACGTCGCGCCACCAGCACTTCGCCTCGG
>SKWV01000084.1 GCA_007128755.1 Trueperaceae bacterium | reverse complement strand
GCGCCGTACTCGCGCACGAGCGGGTCGGGGTTGACCACGTTGCCGCGCGACTTCGACATCTTCTCGTTGTCCTCGCCCAGGATCATGCCCTGGTTGCGCAGCCGCGCGAACGGCTCACCGTGGTCGACGAGGCCCAGGTCGCGCAGGACCTTGGTGAAGAAGCGCGCGTACAGCAGGTGCAAGATGGCATGCTCGACGCCGCCCGTGTACATGTCGACGGGTGTCCAGCGCCGGACGCGCTCCAGATCGATGGGGCCGTCGTCCTTGTCGGGGGAGAGGTAGCGGAACCAGTACCACGACGAGTCCATGAAGGTGTCCATGGTGTCGGTCTCGCGCCGCGCGGCGCCGCCGCAGCTCGGGCAGGTCGTGCGTTGGAACGTCTCGTGCGTCGTCAGCGGCGACTGACCAGTGGGCATGAACTCGACGTCGGTGGGCAGCACGATGGGGAGGTCGGACTCCGGCGCGGCCACGATGCCGCAGGCGTCGCAATACACCATCGGGATCGGCGTGCCCCAGTAGCGCTGGCGGCTGATGAGCCAGTCGCGCAGGCGATAGGTGACCTTGCGGCGGCCGAGACCCTGCTCCTCGAGCCAGGCGATGACCGCGTCGATGCCGGCCTGGCCGACCTCGCCCTTGCCCGTGAACGTGCCGTCGAACGGGCCCGAGTCGGTCATGACGCCGTCGCCGGCGTACGACTCCGTCATCGTGTCGCCGTCGAGCGGCTCGCCGGGCGGCTGGATGACCGGCTTGACCGGCAGGCCGAAGGCGCGGGCGAAGGCGAAGTCGCGCGAGTCGTGCGCCGGGACGGCCATGATCGAGCCGGTGCCGTACGACATCAGCACGTAGTCGGCGATCCACACGGGGACGCGCGCGCCGTCGACGGGGTTGATGGCGTACCCGCCCGTGAACACGCCCGTCTTCTCGTCGGCCTCGGTCTGGCGGTCGATCTCGGAGCGGCGCGCGGCGGCCTCGACGTAGGCGTCGACGGCGTCGCGCTGCTCGGGCGTGGCGAGCGTCGCGACGAGCGGGTGCTCCGGCGCCAGGACCATGAACGTCGCGCCCCACAGCGTGTCGGGGCGGGTGGTGAAGACCTCGATCTGGTCGCCGGCCTCCGTGCGGAAGGTGACCTCGGCGCCCTCGGAGCGGCCGATCCAGTTGGTCTGCATCAGCTTGATCTTCTCGGGCCAGTCCAGGCCCGTGAAGTCCAGGAGCTCGTCGGCGTAGTCGGTGATGCGGAAGTGCCACTGCGGCATCAGCCGCTTCTCGACCAGGGCTCCGGAGCGGTCGGCGCGGCCGTCGATGACCTGTTCGTTCGCGAGGACGGTCTGATCGACCGGGTCCCAGTTGACGAGGCTCTCCTTGCGGTAGGCGAGGCCGCGCTCGAACATCTTCAGGAAGAACCACTGGTTCCAGCGGTAGTACGACGGGTCGCAGGTGACGATCTTCTTCGACCAGTCGAACATCGTGCCGATCTGCGCGAACTGCGCCTCCATGGTCGTGATGCGCTCGTACGTCAGCGTCGCGGGGTGCACGTTCTGCCCGTCCCGCGCGGCGCGCACCGCGGCGTTCTCGGCCGGCAGCCCGAAGGCGTCGAACCCCATCGGGAAGAGCACGCGCTTGCCGTGCATGCGCCGGAAGCGAGCGGCCGCGTCGGCCGGGGCCGTCGCGTACCAGTGCCCCACGTGCAGGTCGCCCGAGGGGTAGGGGTACATCGTGAGGAAGTAGTAGGTCTCGCCGGGCGCGTCGAGGTCGACGTGGTGCAGGCCTTGCTCTTCCCAGGCCCGTTGCCAGCGCGCCTCGATGGCCGACGGGTCGTAGCGATCGGCACGCTCATCGCCCTTGGGCACTGTGGTGGTGGGTTCCATGAGTCTCCAGTCTACCGTCCGTGTCGAGGCATTCGCCCATCGTGACGACGGCGGACGGTGCGAACGATCGAGGCCCCGACGTGAGCGTCAGGGCCATACACCGGTGGATCGTGGTGGAGGGGCGGCGAAGCGCGCCTCAGGGCCGAGGTCGAGGTAGTCGCTCACCCAGCCACGGGTGGCCCGGCCACGGGTGGCGCGGCCGCGTCGCTCGGATGGGTGGCGAGCTCGACATGCGGGCATGGTAGGCGTCCGGACCGACGTTGTCAACGCTCCGTCGCGCGCCGCGAGTCGCACGTCATGGACCGCACGCCACGGGCCGCGGCGCCGCTCACGCCAAGGGGAGCGGTCGTGCCTCCTCGGCCAAGTCCTCGACGCACTCACCGATGCGCTCGAGCAGCGCGTCGACGTAGAGCCTGGCGCGGACGTCGGGTTCGCGCTCCAGCACGATCCAGCGCCGCGCCTCGAAGAAGAGGCAGGCGCGCAACGCGTCGAGGTCGTGGGGGAGGTGCCGGTCCTGCATGAAGCGCGTCACCACCTCGTTCGCCAGCGCGCCGCAGCGCTCGAGCCCCAGCTGCTCGTAGCCGTCGAACGTGTACGCGAACGTCACGATCTCCTCGAAGGGCGCGCGGGACGACGGCAGGTCGCCGCGCCGCAGCAGCCGGTGGGGGACCGAGATCGGTGGGCTCTCCATGCCGCCATCGTACGGCGCCGCGCCGTGAGCAGCGCGACGACGGAGCGGCGAACGACCCCGACGCGCCGCCGGCCCCGGGGTAGACTGCGCGCGATCTCGGGTCACGCGCGCAGCGCTCGTCCCCAGCTCCCTCGGGAGGGACCAACGTGGACTACGATCTCATCGTCATCGGTAGTGGCCCCGGCGGCTACCACGCCGCCATCCGCGCCGCGCAGCTCGG
>SKWV01000350.1 GCA_007128755.1 Trueperaceae bacterium | reverse complement strand
CGGGGTCTCGGGCGTCGGTGCGGCGGCCGCGGGCGGTGTCGGCGGCGTGGGGATGGCGCCGTCCTCGACCGCTTCGCGCACGGCGCGCTCGGCCGCGGACTCGGGGATGGGCTTGCGGCCGGCGCTCACGCCGGTGGGTGCGGGCGTGACGCCCTCCTCGCCCGTGACTTGGGCGCCGCCGCGGATCTCGATGATCACGTCGGCGAGGGTGGACGTGACGAGCTGGATCGACCGGATGGCGTCGTCGTTGCCCGGGATGATGAAGTCGAGGACGTCGGGGTCGGAGTCGGTGTCGGCGAGCGCGACGGCCGCGATGCCGAGCTTGTTCGCCTCCTTGACCGCGATCGCTTCCTTGGTCGGGTCGATGATGAAGAGCGCGTCGGGCAGGCGCGTCATGTCGCGGATGCCGCCGAGGTAGCGCTGCAGGCGCTGCAGCTCCTTACCGAGGTCGATCTGTTCCTTCTTGCTGTAGCGCAGGATCGACTCGTCCTCGAACATGCTCTCGAGGTCCTTGAGGCGGTCGACGCGGGTTCGGATGGTCCGGAAGTTCGTGAGCAGGCCGCCGAGCCAGCGCTCGTTGATGAACGGCATGCCGCAGCGCTTCGCCTCGGCCGCGAGGATCTCCTGGGCCTGCTTCTTGGTGCCGACGAAGAGGATGGTGCCGCCACGACCGGCGACGTCGCGCAGGAAGTTGAGCGACTTCTCGGACTCGACGAGCGTCTTCTGCAGGTCGATGATGAAGATGCCGTTGCGCTCCGCGAAGATGTAGCGCTTCATCTTCGGGTTCCAGCGCTTGGTCTCGTGGCCGAAGTGCACGCCGGCCTCGAGGAGTTGCTTCATGCCCAGGTATGACATTCGTTCCTCCATGGACGGGATGTTGAGGTGGAATCAGCGCCGCGGCCTGCTGCCGTGGTCGCTCGGTGAGCCTCCGAGTTGCGAAGACCGTGCCGCGTTCACCCGTGCGGACATCCCGTTGCCGCCGGGCAAACCTCCAAAAGGTATCACGCCGGCTGCCCTCGGCGCCAGCGCGCGCATCACCGACCCCACGCGCGACCGGCGCGCCCCCAGTCGTTCGGGGCGCGCCGGTCGCGGAACGCGGTGGCGGGCTTCAGCGCAGCGCGGTGAGCGCCTCGCGGGCGGGGCCGTAGTTCGGGTCGAGCTCGAGCGCGCGCTCGAAGGCGCGGCGGGCGGCCTCGGCGTCGCCTTGCGCGCGGCGGGCGTCGTAGACCTTGCCCAGGTAGTAGTGCGCCTCGGCGGACTCCGGCGGCAGCAGCGCGCCCTGCTGGGCGCGGCGCACGGCCTCGTCGAGCCGGCCCTGTTCGACGTAGGCACGAGCGAGGTAGGTGAACAGGGGGGGCGCGAAGACGGCGCCGTCGAGCGCCAGAGCCTGCTCGAAGCGGGGGATCGACTCCTCGATCTGTCCGCACTCGAAGAGCGCGATGGCGAGGGACGACACCGCCGACAGCGAGCCCGGGGCGAGGCTCACGGCCTGCGAGAGCTCGAACTCGGCGCCCGAGCAGTCGTCGAGCCGGAACATCACGTTGCCGAGGTTGTTGTGGGCCGTGGCGCTCGAGGGATCGAGGACGACGGCGCGCCGGAAGGCCTGCTGCGCCAACTCGAGCTGCCCGAGGTCGCGGTAGGCGCGCCCCAGGTTCACCTGGATGGTGGAGCGCTCACGCTCGGTGAGGCCGGCCGTGGCGGCGAGCTGCGTCGCGCGCTCGAGCGTGGCGCGCGCCTGCTCGAGGTTGCCCGCCTGGTAGAGCACGATGCCCTTGGTGTTCTGCACGGTGGGGTCGGCGGGGGCGAGGCTCTCGGCGCGCTGCAGGACCTCGAGGGCCTCGCTCAGGCGTCCGCCGTAGCTCGCCGGGTCGAACATGTACTGCTCCTGGTAGGCGAGCGCCAGGTGGACGTAGGCCGGCACGTACGAGGCGTCGACCTCGATGGCGCTCCGGAGCGCGTCTACGGCGGCCGTGAAGGCGTTCTGGCACGCCAGCGCGCGGCCCTTGCCGACGAGCGCCTCCGCGTTGTTCTCGTCGCGCTTGAGCGCTTCCTGGAAGAAGTACTGCGACAGGGCGCAGTCCCCCTGCCCGTAGTAGAGGTTGCCGTAGCGCACGAGTTCGGACGTGTCTGCAGGGGCCGCCCCCTGCGCCGCGGCGGTCGCGAGGAGCGAACCGGAGGCCGCCAGCAACATGGTCAAGACGAGACGGCGCGCGATGCGTGGCGCGACGGCTCTGAGCGTCGTGTGGCGGTGCAGCATGGTGTTCAACGTAGCCTCCGAAGATCGGATCGTCGCGAGAGTCTACCATCGACGAGCCGTCCGTCCGGCACCGTCGACGCCGCCGGGGTGCCAGAGTCCCTTGCGGTGGCCGGACGGCGCGGGTGCATTGCCGTCACGATGTCGCGCCAGCGTGAGAGACGCGTGTGCCCGACGGCGCGCGATCGCCGTCGGGGGCGGAGATGGTGCCCGGAGAGCCGGTGCAGGGACGGCGGCGCGAGGTAGGCTAGCGAGGCCACGGGCGGGGCGCGCACGCACGCGCCGCGGCCCTACGACCCTGCACGATGGGACGAACGGCGTGCAGGAGCGCCTCGAGGCGGCGACACCGCGCGGCCGACGCCTCGAAGAGGACACGCATGAGCGACATGAACGAGAGGTTCGCCACACCTTCGCAGCCGAGCCGTCCGCGGACGGCCACGCTCGCGTGGCTGGCGCTCGGCGTGACCGCCGTCGTCATCCTGCAGGGCGCGTTCGTGCGCTCCGTCGGTGCCGGCGCGGGCTGCGG
>SKWV01000413.1 GCA_007128755.1 Trueperaceae bacterium | reverse complement strand
GTGCTCGAGTCGCTCGACAACGGCAAGTCGATCCGCGAGACGCGCGACCTCGACGTGCCGCTCGTGGCGCGGCACTTCTACCACCACGCCGGCTGGGCGCAGCTCTTGGGGAGTGAGTTCCCCGACCACGAGAGCGCCGGCGTCTGCGGGCAGATCATCCCCTGGAACTTCCCGCTCTTGATGCTCGCCTGGAAGGTCGCGCCGGCGCTGGCGGCGGGCTGCACGGTGGTGCTCAAGCCGGCTGAGTTCACGCCGCTCACCGCGCTCGCGTTCGCCGAGCTCGCCACCGAGGTCGGACTGCCCAAGGGCGTGCTCAACGTCGTCACGGGCGACGGCCGCACCGGCCAGGCGATCGTCGATCACGACGACGTCGACAAGCTCGCCTTCACGGGTTCCACCGAGATCGGGCGGGTCATCCGCGAGCGCACGGCCGGCTCCGGGAAGAAGCTCTCGCTCGAGCTCGGCGGCAAGAGCCCCTTCCTGGTGTTCGACGACGCCGATCTCGACGGCGCGGTCGAGGGCGTCGTCGACGCCATCTGGTTCAACCAGGGGCAGGTCTGCTGCGCCGGCTCGCGGCTGCTGCTGCACGAGCCGATCGCCGAGGCCTTCGTCCGCAAGCTCAAGGCCCGCATGGAGACGCTGCGCATGGGTCCGCCGCTCGACAAGGCGATCGACATGGGCGCCATCGTCGCGCCGGTGCAGCTGCAGAAGGTGCAGGCGCTCGTCCAGCAGGGGATCGACGAGGGCGTCACGTGCCATCAGCCCTCCTGGGCGGCGCCGAGCGAGGGGCTGTTCTACCCGCCGACGCTCTTCACCGACGTCGACCCCGCCAGCACGCTGGCGCAGGTCGAGATCTTCGGGCCCGTGCTCGTGTCCACCACCTTCCGCACGCCCGCCGAGGCGGTCGAGATCGCCAACCACACCCCCTTCGGTCTCGCGGCGAGCGTGTGGAGCGAGAGCCTCTCGCTCGCGCTCGACGTCGCGCCCAAGTTGAAGGCCGGCGTGGTGTGGGTGAACGCCACGAACCTCTTCGACGCCGCCGCCGGGTTCGGCGGCTATCGCGAGTCCGGCTTCGGGCGCGAGGGCGGCCGCGAGGGGATGCACGAGTACCTCGTGCCGGCGTGGGAGCGTGCGGCGGAACCCTACGCCGACGGCGACCAGCAGGCGATCGCGAGCGCCGCCGAGCTGGGCGACGAGACGGTCGACGCCTCGTCCGCGCCCGGCATCGACCGCACGCCCAAGCTGTACGTGGGCGGCAAGCAGGCGCGGCCCGATTCCGGGTACAGCTACCCCGTGCGCGACGCGGGCGGGCGCCACGTGGGCGAGGCGGGTCTGGGCAACCGCAAGGACGTGCGCAACGCCGTCGAGGCGGCGCGCAAGGCGTCGAGCTGGAGCGGCACGAGCGGTCATGCGCGCGCGCAGATCCTCTACTACGTCGGCGAGAACTTGGACGCCCGCGCGCGCGAGTTCGGCGAGCGGCTGCGCGCGCTGACCGGGGCCACGGCCGAGGACGCCCGCGCCGAGGTCGAGCGCTCCGTCGCGCGGCTCTTCACCTACGCCGCCTGGGCCGACAAGTACGACGGCGCCGTACACGGCGTCCCCATCAGGGGCGTGGCGCTGGCGATGCACGAGCCGTGGGGCGTGCTGGCGGTCTCCTGCCCGGACGAGGCGCCGCTCCTGGCGTTCGTGTCGCTCGTCGCGCCCGCGGTGGCGATGGGCAACCGGGTGGTGGCCACGCCGTCACCGCGCTGGCCGCTCGCGGCAACCGACCTCTACCAGGTGCTCGACACCTCGGACGTGCCCGGTGGCGTGATCAACGTCGTGACCGGCGACCGCGACGAGCTCGCGCTCACCCTCGCGGGTCACGAGGAGGTCGCCTGCCACTGGTACGTCGGCTCCCGCGACGGCTCCGCGGCCGTCGAGCGCGCCTCCGTCGGCAACCTCAAGGCCACTTGGGTCAACCTCGGCAAGCGTCGCGACTGGCACGATCCTCGTCAGGGCGAAGGGCGCGAGTACCTGCGGCGCGCCGTGCAGGTCAAGAACGTCTGGATCCCCTACGGCGAGTAGACGCCGGGCCGCGGCAGTCAGTCGTCGGCCGGCGTGTCGTCGGCGTCGTCCGGTTCGGTCAGGCCGCCTGGCGGAGGGGGCGTGGCGTCCCGAGGAGCCTCGACGTCGTCAGGATCCGTGGGAGCGGCCTCGCCGGGCGCGATCGGCGTCTCTGGTGCCGCGGGATCGTCCGGCGTGGCGGGCAGGACGGGGCGATCGGTGCTCGGCGCCGACGCCGGCGGAACCGATCCGGGCTGCGTGGTGGGGTCGGGGTCGCACGCCGCGAGCGTGAGCGCGGCGGCGAGGATCGCAGCGATCAGGGTGCTGCGGGAACGGACGATCGTGGCGGGCATGGGGGCTCCTCTCGAAGGGCGTGCACCACGACCCTAGGCGAGCCAGCATGAGACGGTACACGGCGCCGTGAGAAGCGCCGGGTCGACGCAACGTGACGCGGTCGCATGCGTCAAGATGGCCGCATGAACGACGCCGAACGGCCCTCCCACGTGCGCGGCTCCCTCGTAGGGCTCGTGCTCCTGATCGTCGCGTTCGTCGCCGTGGCGTACGCCGCTGGCCCTGCGCCCGCGGGCACGCCGCCCGACGGGGAGGAGCTCGTCCTCGTCGAGACGCGCGAGATCGGCGCGTACCGCGTGGAGACGTGGGCCACCCCGCGCGACGGCTGGGCGCGCGAGTCCACGGTGCGGGTCGTGCCGCCCGAGGGCGATCCCTTCGAGGTGCACGACGCC
>SKWV01000228.1 GCA_007128755.1 Trueperaceae bacterium | reverse complement strand
GGAGCTCGAGCGCCACGTCGAGCGGATCGACGTCCTCATCAACAGCGCGGGCGTCCACTCCACCCGCCGGATCCACACGGCGGACGCTCACGAGCTCACCTTCTGCGTCAACCACCTGGCGCCCTTCGTCCTGACCCATCGGCTGCTGCCGCGCATGGTCCGAAGCGGCACCGGGCGCATCCTCCAGGTCAACTCCCAGGGGCACCGGTTCGGCGGCCTACGGCTCGACGACCTGGCCTGGCGCCGGCGGTTCTACACCGGGTTGCGGGCCTACGGCGCCTCGAAGACGGCTCAGCTGCTGTCGGTGTGGGAGTTCGCCGACCGGCTCGAAGGGAGCGGCGTGACGATCAACGCCGTGCATCCGGGCGAGGTCCGGTCGGGGATCGGCAGCAACAACGGTCGGCTCTACCGCTGGTACCAGCGGCGCGTGTTGGGGCGATGGCTCAAGGACGCGCGCGTCGCGGGAGAGTCCCTGCACTACCTCGCGGCGGCGCCGGAGCTCGCCGGCGTGTCGGGCCGGTACTTCAACCGCACACATCTCGAGAAGCCAGCGCCGCACGCGCTCGACCGGGCCGTAGGCCGGAGCCTGTGGGAGATGACGATGGAACTGACGAGCTCGCGCGATGACGGTTGACGTCCTCGTGGTCGGTGGCGGCGCCGCCGGCCTCACCGCAGCCGCCTACGCCGCGCGAGCGGGTCGCTCCGTGGCGCTCATCGAGCGGCAGGCCCGACTGGGCGGGCTGGTGCAATCCGTCGACCGGGACGGGTTCGTCTTCGACATGGGGCTGCGGGCCGTCGAGAACGCGGGGATCGTCCTGCCCATGCTCGACGAGCTCGGCCTGCGCCTGGAGTACGTCAGGAGCCCGGTGTCGATCGGCATCGAGGACCAGATGATCCTGGTCGATACCCCGGCGTCGCTGGCCGCGTACCGCGACCTGCTGCTGCGCTTCTACCCGGACAGCGCCGCCGACATCGACCGGATCATGGCCCTGATCGCGCGGATCATGCGCGACATGGACGTCCTCTACGGCGTCGACAACCCGCTCTTCAAGGACCCGATGCGCGATCGTCGCTACCTGTTCGGGACGCTGCTCCCCTGGATGCTGCGGTTCGTCGCCACCATCGGCCGGATCAACCGGATGTCGGGCCCGGTCGAGGCGCTGTTGGACGAGCTGACGGACGATCGCGGCCTCAAGAGCATCATCGGCCAGCACTTCTTCCGGGGCACCCCCGCCTTCTTCGCGATGAGCTACTTCAGCGTCTACCTGGACTACCTCTACCCGCGCGGCGGCACGGCGGCGTTGATGCGGCTGCTCGAGGGGTACGTCCGCGAGCGCGGCGTGGCGGTGCGGACCGAAGCGCCGATCGTGGGCGTGGATCCCGAGGCGCGGACGGCCACGGACCGGGATGGCCAGGTATGGCACTACCGCCAACTCATCTGGTGCGCGGACCTCAAGACGCTCTACCGCTCCATCGACGCGGCGGCCATCGCCGACTCGGAACTGGCCCGAGCCGTGCGCGCGCGGCGGCACGAACTGGAGGCGTGCTCCGGCAGCGACTCGGTGCTGTCGCTCTTCCTCTCGGTGGACGAGGCACCCGCCACCTTCGCGGCGGTCTCCGAGGGCCACCTGTTCTACTCGCCCGACGCCCGTGGTCTGGGCGACCATCACACGCATGGCTTGGATGAGCTGCTGGACCGGTACGTGGACCAGCCGCTCCCCGCCGATGCGGTGAAGGCGTACCTGGACATGTTCTTCGCCCGCACCACGTACGAGGTGTCGATCCCGGTCCTCAAGGACCCCGCCCTCGCGCCGGCGGGGAAGTCGGGGCTGATCGTCAGCTGCCTCTTCGACTACCGGCTCACCCGCCGGGTCCAGGAGGCCGGTTGGTACGACGCGTTCCGGGAGCACTGCGCCGACGCCATGACGGCGGCGCTCGCCGGTCGGCTCTACCCGGGGCTGAGCCCCAAGGTGATCTCGCGGTTCATGACGACGCCCGTGACGCTCGAGAGCTACACGGGCAACAGCGACGGCGCGATCGTCGGCTGGGCGTTCGACGCCGAGCGCATGCCGGCCGTCCACCAGATGCAGCGGGTCGCGCGGTCGGTCCTCACCCCCATCCCCGGCGTGCTGCAGGCCGGGCAGTGGGCGTATAGTCCCGGCGGCGTGCCGATGGCGTTCCTCACGGGCAAGCTGGCGGCGGAGCGAGCGTCGAAGGGGCTGGGCCGGCGCGCCGGGAGGTCACGCAACGGGTCCTGAGGCGTCCTCACGGAGACCGTCCGGCACGACGAGCGCCCGGCGTCCATGCCGCTCGGATGACGTTCGACCCTCGCGCCGCGCCTGGGTCGGACGGGAGGATGGACTCCACGGGGGTGCTCATGAGCATGCTCTCTACCGACTCGCAGCGAGTTCGCATCGCGGTCGTCGTCGTGGGCGTCTTCGTGCTCGCGGCGCTAGGACTCCGCCTCGCTTGGCCAGAGCCCGTCCTGGCCCAGGCAGGTGGCGTGGGCCAATCGTGTCTCATGTGCCGGCAGACCGGCTGGGGCGACACCTTCACCTTGCGAGCCAGCAGCGTCACCCGCAGCTACCGCTTCACGCGCCGAGCGACGGCGCAGCTGGAGTTCGACAGCGGCACCGTCCACTTCGGTGGCACCGAAGTGACGCCCGGCTGCCACGTCCTGTCGGCTCGAGCCGAGCAGCGGCTGGAGTTCGAAGCAGCGAGTGGCGTGCGCGTGGACGTGCCGGCGCCAGCGGGAGGCTGTCAGTAGCGCTCCGAAGCGCGGTGCCGGG
>SKWV01000377.1 GCA_007128755.1 Trueperaceae bacterium | reverse complement strand
CCGGACGTGTGACGCTCGCGTAACGCCTGGCCCTCTACATTGCCGCATGAGACACAGAGAGACCCGACGAGCCGGTGCCTTCCCCCACGTCGCCGAGCGAAACCGTCCACGGACCGCCAGGGGCTCGGACGCCTGGTACCGCACCGCCGCCGGGCTCCGCGCCGCGCTCCTCGCATCGCTCTTGGCGGCCTGCGCTCAGGGCACTCCCGGGCCGGGACAGAACCAACCACCGGTGGCCTCCTTCTCGGCGTCGCCGCTGCAGGGGACCGCCCCCTTGGTCGTCGCCTTCGACGGCTCCAGTTCGTCCGATGCGGATGGATCGATCATCGCCCACGCCTGGCTCTTCGGTGATGGCGGCAACGCAGCCGGCGCGAACGCGCAGCACACGTACGGCACGCCGGGCGTGTACGTCGCGCTCCTCACCGTCACGGACGACCGCGGCGCGACCGCGAGCGCCCAGCGGACCATCACCGTCACGTCGGCCGACGGCAACGTGCCGCCGACCGCGTCGTTCACCGCCACACCGTCCGAGGGCGCCGCGCCACTCGTGGTCACCTTCGATGCGACCGCCTCGACGGATCCCGACGGGAGCGTGACGCTCTACACCTGGGACTTCGGGAACGGCGGTACCGGCACGGGCGCCACGACCACCCATACGTACGCCGCTCCTGGCTCGTTCGAGGCGCGCCTCACCGTCACGGACGACGCCGGCGCGACAGCCAGTGCCAGCAGGACCATCGTCGTCAACGGCGATCCTGTGGTGGGTGGCGAGCGGCTCCAGGCCCTCGACACGGCGCATCAGGCGGGTGAGCTGGCCCTCCACCTGCACGGAATCAGGATCGTCGAGGCCATCGACTTCGTGGCCCGAGCACAGGGAAGCCTCTCGGGAACCCTCACGGAGGCCTCGCCCGGGGTGCTCACCTACACGGCGCAGCCGAGCGACCGTCTGCGTGTCGAGTTCCTCAACGGGCACACGTGGCAGGCGACGTTCCACGCGCCGCCCGTGGGGAACACCGCGAGCGGCAACGCCTTCTTCGGCGAGCCGCACACGATCGACGTCACCGTGGTCACCAACGCTGCGGCAGGCGCGCTCGACCTGCGGATCACCTCTTCGTCGACGGCCGGTACGCAGACGGGTCGCGTCGTGGGTGGCTTCGACGATGCCGCGGGCCACCGCTGGACGGTCGACGTGACCCATGAAGACTTCTGGAAGGCCGGGACGGTCGGTCAGGGCGTAGAGAGCGAACGCCGGCTCTTCGCGCAGGGCGTGATGGCATCGCCGTCACGGGGCATCTCGGTGAACCTCTCGCGCCAGTACGTGTACGAGAAGGCCAACTTTGCGGAGAACATCGACCACCGCTTCGACCTGCAGATCGCATGGGGCGGCGCGTCGTATCGGCTGCAGGGACGCGCGAACATCAACCTTTTCGACTCCAAGCCCAACGACGAGAATGCCTGGATCGTGTCCGGATCGCTCACCGAGAACGGCGCGACCATCGGCCAGTTCACGTCGAGCGAGGATGCGCAGGGGCTGACCGTATGGCTGCAGATCGGCGCCGAGCGCTTCAAGATGCTCTTGTTCGTCTACTCGAGGAACTGAGGAGGAGTCGTGACGTCGATGCGAAGAACGGCTGTACGCCCGAGTCTGCTGAGCGCCCTGTTCCTGCTCACCGTCCTGGTCTCGTGCCAGACCTCCCCCGGCACGGCCGTCAACCAGCCGCCCACGGCCTCGTTCGTGGCGACGGGCGCGGTGGGCCCGGCGCCCCTGACCGTCGCCTTCGATGCCAGTGGCTCCTTCGACCGCGATGGCATCATCAACGCGTACCTCTGGAACTTCGGCGACGGCGCCACCGGCACCGGCATCGTCACGCAGCACACGTACACGTCGCCCGGCGGGTACACGGCGCGGCTCACCGTCATCGATGATCGCGGAGCTTCGGCCAGTGCCACCGTCGAGATCGAGGTCGGCAGCGGGAGCGGCAGCGGGACGGGCAGCATCTCGGGACGGATCATGGTCGGCGGCAGCACCCCGACGGCGGAGAGGCAGGCGCTGCTGCGGCACGGCGGTACGCCGGCGACCGGTGCCGGGTCGGCAGACGCGTGGGCGAACGACGACGGTGTCGAGGTCGTGCCGGGTGAGTTGATCGTGAAGTTCACGCCGGGGCTCCGGGCGCAGGGCGTCCTCGCTCCCATGACGGTGGGGGGTGTCCGGCTCGAAGCGGTGCGGGCCCTCGCGCTTCCCGGGACGCAGCTGTACCGCGCGCCGGGACTGAGCCAGGCCGCCACGATCGCGCTGGCGCGGCAGGTGCAGGCGCGCCCCGATGTGGTCTACGCGCAGCCGAACGCCATCTTGCGTCCGTTCGCCATCCCGAACGATCCTGGCTACGAACTGCAGTGGCACTACGGCGCGATCAACATGCCGGCGGCGTGGGACATCACGACCGGCGCGGCCGACATCGTCGTTGCCGTCGTCGACACCGGGATCCTCTACCGGTCGGGCAACGCGTCCTCCACGCACCCAGAACTGATCGGCAAGGTCCTTCCTGGGTACGACTTCATGTCGGACTCCACCATGGCGCGGGACTCGGACGGTCGTGATCCCGATCCGTTCGACGAGGGTTTCGACGCCTGCGACAAGAAGGAATGCACCGAGCTCGAGTACTACTCCAGCTATCACGGTACGCACGTTGCGGGGACGGTCGCGGCGGCCACGAACAACGGCATCGGCGTCGCGGGCGTCGATTGGCAGGCGAGGATCCTGCCGATCAGGGTGTTGGGCCGCGGGGGCGGGT
>SKWV01000244.1 GCA_007128755.1 Trueperaceae bacterium | reverse complement strand
GCGATCATCGCCGGCAGGTCGGCGACCCAGGGGTCCTGCGCCGAACCACGGCCCCCGTCGCGCGGCGCGAGCAGCTGCGGGACCACGAGCAGATCGACGTTGCCACAGGCGACCGCCGACGCCACGGCGATCCTCGGCGCCAGCGCCGACACCGCGGCCACTCGGGGATCGTCCAGCGCCTGCACGATCTCGTCCGCCGCCGGCTGCACGGCGTCGGCGCCGATGTCGGCGATGAGCGCCGCCCACGGCGGACCGAAGCGTTGCCAGAGCAGGGGTGTGACGAATCCTACGCGCACAGCGCGCCATGCTATCACGCGCGCCCGCGCACCCCCGAGCGGCCTGCGCGCGCCTGCTCACGCCCCTCCAGCGTCGCCATGCGTGCGAACAGGGCGGTCGCGAGCCCCAGCGCCGCGCGCTTGTCGAGCATCTGGTTGCCGTTGCCGCACTTCGGCGACAGCACGCAGCGCGGGCACCCCGCCGGACACGGACACCGAGCGAGCAGCTCGCGCGCCGCCCCCAGCCAGGCCTGGAACACGGCCGCCCCGGCGCGGGCGTAGCCGACGCCGCCGGGATGCCCATCGTAGATGAAGACGACGGGCCGGCCGGAGACCGGCTCGAAGGGGTACGACACGCCGCCGACGTCGGCTCGCTCGCACAGCACGAACGCCGGCAGCAGGCCGATCAACGTGTGCTCGAGGGCGTGCATGCCCGCCGCCAGCGTCTCCGGGGGGAGCTCGGCCGCATGGAACGCCACGTCGAACCAGCAGGCCTGCGTGTCGTACGAGACCTCGGGCAGATCGAGGGGGCGCTCGTCGAGCACGCCCTCGTGGTGGTAGCGCTTGCGCACGTAGCTCAGGGCGCGCGACCGGACCCGCACCCGACCGACCTCGATGCCCGGCGGCGGCGTCCACGACGTCCCGTCCCCCCGCCACGGTGCGTCGCCCGGGCGCCGCCCCCGTGGCCAGACCTCGAGCACCTCGACGTCGGTCTCCGAGCGCGGCTGCGTGTAGTAGTCCTCGATGTGCGGCAGGAGCGTCGCCTCGCCGCGCTCCAGATCGAGGCGGGCCGAGACGTAGGCCTCGCCCTGGTGCAGGTACACGGCGCCCGGGTGCAGGTCGCGCAGCGCCGAGGCGCCGTCGATCACGCCGAGCGTGTGACCGCTGCCGTCGCGGAGCCGCACGCGCTCCAAGCCCACACCGCCTCGCAGGCGCACGCCGCGGTGCGGGTAGCGGCGCACGCTCGCCCAGCGGGGCGCGCCGTCGACGGGGTCGGGCAGCGCGGGACGGAGTCCCGGCATCGTCGCGAGGTCGATGGCGGGCGCCAGCATGGGGTCGTCCGCCCGCAGCGGCCCCTCGGCCGCCGCGCAGCGGACGTGCACGCCGTGGAGCTCGTCGTTCCAGGGGTCCGCGACGGCGTCTTCGGGGCGGCCGTCGGTCAGGAGCTCGGGATGGTTGAGGAAGTACTCGTCGAGCGGATCGGCGGCGGGGATCCACACCGCGAGCGACCGCCGGCTCTCGCGGCCCGCGCGGCCGGCGCGCTGCCACAACGACGAGATGGAGCCCGGGTAGCCGACCAGCACCACGGCGTCGACGCCGCCGATGTCGATGCCGAGCTCGAGCGCGCTCGTCGCCACCAGCACGCGCACGTCGCCGTCGCGGAAGGCGGCCTCGATCGCGCGGCGGTCCTCGGCCGTGTAGCCTCCGCGGTACGAGAGCACCGTCCCGGCGAGGTCGGCCGGCAGCGCCTGCACGAGGTAGCGGCGCACCAGCTCGGCGCCGCGGCGCGAGTTGCAGAAGACGAGCGTCCGGACCCCGGAGCGGGCCAAGTGGGCGCCCAGCACGGCGGCCTCGGTGTTGGCGCTGCGGCGTCGGGTGTCGCCGAACGGTCCGGCGCCCGCGAGATCCTGCGGGCGCCACACGACGAACTCCCGCGGTCCCTTGGGCGCGTCGTCGTCCGTGACGGCGAGCGCCGGCCGGCCGGTGAGGTGCGTGAGGTGCTCGGCCGGGTTGCCGATGGTCGCCGAGGCCGCCACGACGCTCGGGCGCGCGCCCAGGGCGCGCGCCACGCGCAGCAGGCGCCGCAGCACGTTGGCCACGTGCACGCCGAGCACGCCCCGGTAGGCGTGGACCTCGTCGACGACGATCAGACGCAGGAGCGACAAGAAGCGATGCCAGGCGGGGGCGAACGGCAGCATGCCGTAATGGAGCATGTCGGGGTTCGTGACGATCACGTTCGCGCTCGCCCGCACGTCGGCTCTGGCCTCGCGCGGCGTGTCGCCGTCGTAGCGGGCGATGTGGGCCGGATCGACGCCCACGCGTGCGGCGGCGGCCATGAGCCGGGCGACCTGGTCGCTCGCCAGCGCCTTCGTCGGGAAGACCGCGAGCGCCGTCCCCTCCTGGCGCACGGCGGCGAGGATCGGCACGTGGAAGACGAGCGACTTGCCCGAGGCGGTGCCCGAGGCGACGACCACGTCGTGACCGTCCCGCACGAGCGCGAGCGCCTCGGCCTGATGCCGGTAGGGCACGACCCCGAGGCCGCCCAGCACGTCCGCGAACGGGGGGGCTCCGGTCAGGTAGCGCGCCGATCGGGGCGGGAAGAAGGTGTAGCCGCGCACCTGCTCGTGCCCCGAGGCGACCGCGCCCAGCCACGCGTGATAGCCGTCCTCGGGTCGTGGCACGCCCTCGGGCCGTGGCGTGGTGAACGGGGCGCCGGGCACAACCGATGCTACACTCGCGGCGTTCTGATGACCGTCGCCGTCACCGTCCTGCAAGGCCTCATCGCGCTCACCGCCACGTCGCTCCTCATCGTCGCCATCGGCCTCCTGCGCCGCGGCGCGCCCGCTCGCCGCGGCGAGCCGTGGCCCGCCGTCGACGTCGTCGTCCCGGCGCGCGACGAGGAGCGCACGCTCCCCGGCACGCTCGCGTCGCTGCTCGCGCAGGACTACCCCGGGCCGCTCACCGTCTGGGTGGTCGACGACCGCTCGACGGACGGCACCGCCCGCGTGGTGGAGGAGGCGCGTGCGCGCGACCCCCGCGTCCGACTGGTGCGCGTCGGCGACGCTTCGCGCCGGTGGGCACCCAAGGTCAACGCGGTCCGCCACGGCATCGTCGCGGGCCGCGCGCCGTGGATCGTGACCACCGACGCCGACTGTCGGCATCACCCGCGCTGGTTGCGCGCCCTGTTGAGCGAGGCGGTCGGCGACGTGGTGATGGTCGCGGGGTACGTCGAGACGGCGCGCGACGGCGAGGCGAGAGGTCTCCTCGGCCGGTTCGAGGCGCTCGACTGGGCGTCGCTCATGTTCACGGCTCGCTCGCTGACGCGCTTCGGTGCGAAGGTCGCGGCGAGCGCCAACAACCAGGCGTACGCCCGCGCCGCCTGGCAGGCGGTCGGCGGCTTCGGCGTCGCGGCGCGCGCGCCCTCGGGCGACGAGGACCTGCTCGTCCAGCGCTTGGGACGCCTGCCGGGGAGCCGGATCGTCTTCACGGATCATCCGCACGCGCGCGTGCGCACGGCGCCCATGCCCGGCTGGCACGCCTTCCTCAACCAGCGGCGGCGCTGGGTCTCGCGCTTCCAGCACCTCCAGCAGTACCAAGCCGCTTATCTGGTCGGCGTCGCGCTCCTGGGCGTGCAGAGCGTCGCGCTGACGCTGGCGATCATCGCGTACCCGCTCCTGCCACAGGTGCTCGGCGGCGTGCTCGGCGCGTGGGGCGTGCTCGTCGCCGTGCAGGTCGCCGGCATGCACGTGGGCCTCGCCCAACTCGAGCGGCGCGACCTCATGGGTTGGCCCGTGCTCGTCTGGGCGCTCCTCCACCCGTTCGTCATCGCGATCGCGCTCGTCTGGTCGCTGCTCCGCCCCGGGTCGTGGCGCGCCGGCGCTCGCTCCTACCGTCGGCGGCTCTGGCGCGCCTCCTGGCGTCGACGGCGCGACGCCTGGTGGCGTCAGCGCGCCGCCCGCCCCGGTCCCGCCCGGGTGGGCCGCCTCGTCGCCGGGCCCCATGGCCCGCCGACCGAGGGTCGCGGCGACCGGTGGTAGCATGCTGCGAACGCGCCGCGCGCGCCTGGCGGGACGTCGGGCGTGGGTGCATGCCCGACGGGCCTTGGCGCGCGTAGGAGGCCCCATGTCCATGAAGATCTTCGTGCTCGGCGGTGACGGGTTCTGTGGCTGGCCGACCAGCCTCCACCTGAGCGCGCTCGGTCACGACGTCGTGATCATCGACGACCTGTCGCGTCGCGCCATCGACGTGGAGCTCGAGGTCGGCAGTCTCACGCCCATCACCCCGATGGGGACACGCCTGCGGGCGTGGCGCGAGGTCAGCGGCCGCGCCATCCCCTTCCACCGCGTCGACGTCGCCCGCGAGTACGACCGCCTGCTCGCGCTCATCGAGGCGGAGCGGCCGGACGCGATCGTCCACTTCGCGGAGCAACGCGCCGCGCCGTACTCGATGAAGTCGAGCCGGCACAAGCGCTACACGGTCGACAACAACCTGAACGCCACCCACAACGTGCTCGCGGCGATCGTCGAGAGCGGCCTCGACGTGCACCTCGCCCACCTCGGCACGATGGGCGTCTACGGCTACGGGACGGCGGGCATGAAGATCCCCGAGGGCTACCTGCCCGTCGAGGTGGTCACCGAGGCGGGCGACCGCGTCCGCCAGGAGATCCTCTACCCAGCGAACCCCGGCAGCATCTATCACATGACCAAGACGCAGGATCAGCTCTTCTTCGCCTACTACGCGAAGAACGACGAGGTACGCATCACCGACCTGCACCAGGGGATCGTCTGGGGCACGAACACGCCCGAGACGCTGGCCGACGAGCGCCTCGTGAACCGCTTCGACTACGACGGCGACTACGGCACCGTGCTCAACCGCTTCCTGATGCAGGCCGCCGTCGGCTATCCCCTCACCGTGCACGGCACGGGCGGGCAGACGCGCGCCTTCATCCACATCCGCGACACCGTGCGCTGCATCCAGTTGGCGCTCGAGCACCCGCCGGAGCGCGGCGAGCGCGTGCGCATCCTCAACCAGATGACCGAGACGCACCGGGTCCGCGACCTCGCGCGGCTCGTCTCGGACGCGACCGGCGCCGAGGTGGCGTTCGTCGCCAACCCGCGCAAGGAGGCGGCCGAGAACGACCTGCACGTGACCAACGACCTCTTCCTCGGCCTCGGCCTCGAGCCCACCACCCTCGACGGCGGGCTGCTCGCCGAGGTGAGCGACGTCGCTCGGCGCTACGCCCACCTCGCCGACCTCGACAAGATCCCCTGCACCAGCACCTGGACGCGGCAGCAGCGCGCCGGGGCACCCGGCGCAGCAGGCTCCTCGCCCGAAGGCGCGCCCACGGCGCCCGAGGGCGTCCTCACCGGTTCGGACTGAGCGAGCGGCGGGAGGAACGCGTGCGGATCGCCATCTTCACCGAGACGTTCCTGCCGAAGATCGACGGCATCGTCACGCGGCTCGTGCACACGCTCGATCACCTGCACGCGCTCGGCCACGAGGCGCTGATCTTCGCGCCGCACCGGCCGCCGCCCTCCTACGGCCCGCATCGCGTGGTGCGGATGCCGGCGGTCCCCTTCCGGCCGTGGTACCCCGAGCTCTTCCTCGGCCTGCCGCGGCCGCGGCTCGGGCGCGAGCTCGACGCCTTCGCGCCCGACCTCGTCCACGTGGTCAACCCCGTCGTCCTGGGCCTGTGGGGGACGATGGTCGCCCGCCAACGCGACCTGCCGCTGCTCGCGAGCTTCCACACCGACATCACGCAGTACGCCGTCCACCTCCGGCTGTCGTTCTTGAGCCCGCTCTCGCGGCGCTTCCTGCGCGACGTCCACAACCAGGCGCACGTGAACCTGTGCACCTCGCAGCCGATGGTGAACTCGGCCCGCGGACTCGGCATCCGCCGCGTCCGGCTGTGGCCCAAGGCCGTCGACACGGACCGCTTCCGCCCCGACCGCGCGAGCGCCGCCATGCGTCACCGCCTCACCGGGGGCCACCCCGAGGCGCCGCTCATCCTCTACGTGGGGCGGCTCTCGCACGAGAAGCGGCTCGACTGGCTCTACGCGCCCGTCACGAAGCTCGACGGCGTACGGCTCGCGTTCGTCGGGTCGGGCCCGGCCGAGAAGGCGCTCAAGGCCCGCTTCGCCGGGACGCGCACGGTGTTCACGGGGTACATGAGCGGCGACGACCTCGCCAGCGCCTACGCCTCCGCCGACGTGTTCGCCTTCCCCTCCGACACCGAGACGCTCGGCTTCGGGGCGATGGAGTCGATGGCGTCGGGCGTGCCGGCGGTCGGGGCGCGCGCCGGCGGCCTCCCCGACGTCATCCAGCACGAGCACAACGGGCTCCTGTTCACGCCCGGCGACTTGGGCGACCTGACGGCGCAGCTGCGTCGGCTGCTGAACGATCCCGCGCTCCGAGCCCGGATGGCGCGCCAGGGGCGGGCCGACATGGAGCGGTGGTCGTGGCGCGAGTCCACCGAGGCGCTCGTGCGCTTCTACCGGCTCGCGCGCGACGTCCACGCGCGTTTCGACCCGCCCGGACCGCGCCGCCAGCTGGCCGGCGAGCGCGACCGGCTTCACACGCGCGGCACCACCACCGGACCGCGTGGGCTCGACCAGACGTCGACGCCGATGCCGTAGGCCGACGTCAACAGCTCCGCACGCAGCACGTCGCCGACCGCTCCCTGCGCCGCCACCCGCCCCCCGTGCAGCAACACCAGCCGATCGCACGCCTGGGCCGCCTGGTTCAGGTCGTGCAGGACGACGAGCGCCGCCAGTCCATCGACCGCCGCCTGGCGCGCCAGCGCGAGCGCCTCGACCTGGTAGCGCAGGTCGAGATGGCTCGTCGGCTCGTCGAGCAGGAGGACGTCGGGCCGCTGGGCGAGCGCGCGCGCCAGCACCACCCGCTGGCGCTCCCCGCCCGAGAGCGACTCCACCGGGCGCCGCGCGAACCGCCACGTGTCGGTACGCTCCATCGCGCGCTCCACCTCGCGCTCGTCGTGCGCACCGGGCGTGCCGAAGGGCCCCGCGTGCGGGGTGCGCCCCATGCGCACGACCTCGATGGCGGTGAAGCCCTCGGGCAGCGCGGTTCCCTGCGGCACCACGGCGAGACGGCGCGCCAGGGCGCGGCGCCCGTAGCTCGCCAGCGGCGCCCCGCCGACGAACGCCTCGCCGCCGCGCAGGCCGACCACGCGCGAGGCCACGCCGACGATGGTCGACTTCCCAGCGCCGTTCGGGCCGATCAGCCCGACGACCTCGCCCGGCGCCACGACCAGGTCGACGCCGTGGAGCACGTTCGCGGCGCCGTAGCCCGCGTAGACGCCACGGAGCTCGAGGGCCGCGCTCCCCGTCATGCGGCGCCCATCCGCCGCCGCAGCAGCGCGAGGAAGAACGGCGCCCCGACGAGCGCCGTCACGACACCGACCGGGAGCTCGGCGGGCGAGATCACGGTCCGCGCGACCAGGTCGGCCAGCACGAGGAACGCCGCTCCCCAGACCGCCGCCACCGGGAGCAGGCGCACGTGGTCCGGCCCGAGCGCGAGACGCACCGCGTGCGGCACGACCAGGCCGACGAAGCCGATCACCCCGGCCATGCTGACCGCCGCCGCCGTCGCGAGCGTCGCGGCCGCCACGACCGCGGTCTTGAGCGCCTCGACCGGCACGCCGAGCTGCGCCGCCGACGTCTCCCCCAGCTGCAGCACGTTGAGCGCGCGCGCCGAGGCGAGCAGCACGACCGCCGCCACGAGCACGAGCGGAGCCGTCACCGCCAGGCGCTCCCAGGACGCGAAGGTCAGGGAGCCGAGCAGCCAGCTCAGGATGCCGGTCGCCTGCTCGCGCGCCGCCAGCAGCACGAACGAGGTCGCGGCGGAGAGCGTCGACCCGATGACCACCCCCGCGAGGATGAGCGGCACCACCGGCACCGTCCAGCCGCGGCGCGCCAGCGCCACCACGACCATCACCGTGATCCCGGCGCCCACGAAGGCGGCGCCGGGGACGCCCCAGCCGCGCAGGAGCGGCAGGCCGGCGCCGTAGACCATCGCGGCGGCCGCGGCGAACCCGGCCCCGCTGGCCGCGCCGAGCAGGTAGGGATCGGCGAGTGGGTTGCGGAACACGCCCTGGAACGCCGCGCCCGCGAGGGCGAGCGCGGCGCCCACCGTCGCGGCCAGCACCACGCGCGGGAGGCGGATCTGCCACACGATGGTGTCGGCGACGCGGGTCGCCGGATCGAGCGCGGCGGCCTCGCCGAAGAGCCGCGCCACGCCTCGGCCGACCGCGGCCACCACCCCGCTCGGCGCCACGTGCACCGACCCGATCCCCGCGGCCACGACCACCGTGACCAGCAACGCCAGCAGCGAGAGCAGGAGCGGCAGGGCCACGTGCGGGGACCGGGTCGCTCTGGCGTCGAGGCGCCGGACGTCGCTCAGGGGAGATCCGGGTGGAGGATCCGTGCGAGCAGCTCGACCGCGTCGCCGAGGCGGGGCCCAGGGCGGCTGATCATGTCCACCTGCTCGGCGGTGAGCTCCACGACACGGCCGTGGGCGACGGCGGCGAGGCCGCTCCAGCCGGGCCGCGCCCGCAGCGTCTCCAGGCTCTCGCCGTAGGGGGCGTTGCCCAGGATGATCACGGAGGGATCGGCGGCGACGATGTACTCGGGATCGAGGAGCGGGAACTCCCCGAGCTCGGCGCCGACGATGTTGGCGCCGCCGGCGATGGCGATGAGGGTGCCGATGAAGCCGTCCGGGCCGACGCTGTACGGGCTCGCGTCGAGCTCGTAGTAGACGCTCGGCGCCGCGAGTGGCGCCGTGGCGGCGGCGACGGCGTCGATCCGCTCGCGCACGGCGGCGGCGAGCGCCGCGGCCTCGGCGCGTGCGTCCAGGAGCCTTCCGAAGCGCTCGAACAGCACGAAGACGTCCCCTAACTGCTGCGGCGTGCCGGCGTAGACGGCGATGCCGAAGGGGGCGAGCGCCTCGGCCAGGCCGCTGTACTCGTCGACGAGCACCAGGTCGGGCTCGAGCGCGATGAGGGCCTCGAGGTCGGGCGAGAACGCGCTGCCGAGGTCGGGGAGGTCCACGACCCGGGCGGGATGGTTGCTGAAGGTGTCGCGACCGACGAGCGCGTCGCAGCGCTCCAGCGCGCACACGGCCTCGGTGTGGCTCGGCACCATGCTGACGATCCGCTGGGCCGGCCGCTCGAGGACCACCGGCCTGCCGAGGTCGTCGACCACGGCCTCCGACGCCGATGCGAACGCCACGAGCACGAGGGCGGCGACGAGCACCAGGGCGCGACCGGGCGCGGCCGCGCGGCGCCACCATGGGGCTGCGGGCGCATGGCCGAGGGTCGTGGCGTGGAGCGATGACGGGGCGAGATCCGAGTGGTTCACAAGTGCCTCCGCGGGCGCTTGCGAGACGACGACGTCCAGCCAGGACGCGCGTGGATGGACGGCAGCGACCACGGAGGTTCGCATGCTGCCCTTCCTCGTCCGCGCAAGGGGTGCAACTATCCACGCATGGCGATCGGGCTTCGGCGCCGGAGGCGCGCTTCACCGTTGCGGGACAGCGCCGGGATCACACCGGACTTCCCCACGCGCGGACGTGCCCGTAGGGTACGTGAGTGCCGTGCCGGCGTCAACGGCTTGGCGATCGGCATGCTACGGTGCCGCTCGTGCCGCGCCGGCTCAGCGACCTCCCCTCTCCAGCGAACCTCGACCTGGACACGCTCGTCCCGCCACCGCGCTTCGGGACCGTGGCCTTCTCGTCGTTCGTGCCGCACCACCCGTCGGCGGCCGAGGCGAAGCGCACCGTCGAGGCGGCGGCGGCCGGAGCGGTCGACGTCGCGCCCGTGTCGCGCTGGGGACGCTGGCGCCGCCGCGTCGCCGTCGGCCGAGGCCTCTACCTCGACGGCGGGTTCGGGGTCGGCAAGACGCACCTGCTCGCCGCCGCGTTCCATGCGGCGACGACGCGCTCGAAGCGCTACCTGTCGTTCCAGGAGCTCGTCTACCTCATCGGCGTGATGGGCATGGTGGAGGCGCGCGAGCGGCTCGGCGGCGCGCGGCTCTACTGTCTCGACGAGTTCGAGCTCGACGATCCCGGCAACACGCTCATCGTGAAGACCTTCCTCGCGCACGTGTTCGCGCAGGGGGCGCTGGTCATCACGACCTCCAACACGCCGCCCGAGGCGCAGGGAGAAGGCCGCTTCAACGCTCGCGACTTCGCGCGCGAGATCCAGTCCATCGCCGAACGCTTCACGGTCGTGAGCGTGCGGGGCCCCGACTGGCGGCAGGAGCACGCCACCGGGTCGCTCCTCGCGGCCGCTCAGGTACCACCGCCGCAACCGGGGATCGTGCACGCGCCGTGGGCGGAGTTCATCGCCCACTTGGCCCGGCACCACCCCTCGCGCTACCGCGCGCAGCTCGAGGCGGCGGGGGGCGTGGCCGTGACGGGCGTGCGTCCGCTCACGGACCAGAACGACGCGCTGCGCTTCGTGCACTTCGTCGACAAGGCGTACGACCTGCGCGTCCCCTGCTGGTTCGAGGGCGACCTCGCCCTGGGCGAGCTCTTCGATCCCTCCTACGCCGGCGGTGCGTACGCCAAGAAGTACCACCGCGCCACCTCGCGCCTCGCCGAGATCCTGGGCGAGGCCCGCGCCGCCACCCCTCGGCTCAGCGTCGCGGCCCGCTGACCGGCGGCGGCGCCAGCGTCCGGACGAGGTCGGCGGCGATCCGCGCGGT
>SKWV01000193.1 GCA_007128755.1 Trueperaceae bacterium | reverse complement strand
GTGCGCTCGTCGGGCGGCATCATCGCGAGCATGGTGAGCAGGCCGGTGAGCGTCGGCGCGATCTCGTCGGGCACCGTGTCGACCGTCGCGCCGACGGGGATGCGCTGCACCTCGACCGGCGTGCCGATCGTCGCGCCGATGCGGCGGACGACGTCGGCGTGGGTGGCCGCTTCGCTCGCGAGCTCCAGGGTCTCGCCGACCGCGTCGCCCCGTCGGGCGACTTCGACCACGAGGCGTGCGACGTCGGCCTCGTCGACGAACGTCACCATCGGATCACCGTCGCCGACGAGCTGCACCCGCGTGCCGCCCTGGAGCTGGGCGCCGATCACGAACCCGATCCAGTCCTGCATGAACAGCGGCGGGCGCACGATGGTCGCCGGCACGCCGCTGGCGCGCACCGCCTCCTCGCCCAGCCACTTCTCCCCGACGATCCCGGGCGCCCCCGGCGCCGCGCCCTTCGCCGAGACGTAGACGAACTGCCTCACGCCGGCGTCCGCCGCGGCCCGCGCCAACGCCGCCGTGCCCTCGTGGTCGACGGCGCCCACCGTGTCGGGCGGCGGGCGCTTGGTTCCCGACGCCGTCGTGATGACGGTCGTGACGCCCTGCAGCGCCGCCGGCAGCCCGTCGGGACGCGTCAGGTCGACGTCCACCAGCTCGGCGCCGAGGGCGCGCAGGGCTTCGGGATCGGTGTGGGCCGCGAAGGCTCGTGCGGGCGAGTCCGAGCGCACGACGGCGCGCACGCGCTCTCCGCGCTCCAGCAGCATGGTGGCGATCTGGCCACCCAGCCGTCCGGTCGCTCCTACGACGAGGTGCATGCGGTCTCCCTTCCTGCGCGGAGCGGCCTTCGCGGACGTCGAACCCGCCTCGTTCATCGCGGCACGGTTCCACGCCGGCGGACCGCGACCCATGCTCATCATCATGCCCGCGCGGCGTCACGCGGCCGTCACACGCACCGCGTCAGGGGTCAGGCGACCGCGCCCGGGCCCGCCGTGCCCGCGATGCACGTCCAGGTCGGCCCCCTCGCGTTCGCGAGAGGCTAGGCTAGGGTATGGAAGCGGACGCGGGAGAGGTTCGGACCTCGGACTCGCACCCCCTGGCGGTGGCCTGGATCGAGCTGGAGACGGCGCCGGGGGAGCTCGGCGTGGTGATGGCGCCGGGGCGGCGTGGCCCCATGCACTTCTCGAGCGCCGCCTGGCAGCGCGACCTGCACGCCGACCTCCGGCGCCTGCGGCACGTCCATCGCTGCGACGTGCTGGTCACGCTCCTGCCACCCGACGAGCTCGAGGAGCTCGGGCTCGCCGACCTGGGTGACGCCGTCGCGGTGCACGGCATCGTGCACCGTCACCTCGCCATCCCCGACGGCAGCGTGCCGGCACCCGACCAGGACGCCGAGGTACTGGATCTCGTCGACGAACTGCGCGACCACCTCTTGGCGGGGCGTACGGCGGTGCTGCACTGTCGCGCCGGTTTCGGCCGCTCGGGGATGCTCGCAGCCGTGCTGGTGGCGAGCCTGTGGGAGTTGCCGGCGCAGGCGGTCGCGCGCGTGCGCGTGGCGCAACCGCGTGCAGTCGAGACGGTGCAGCAGGAGCACTACGTGCACGACGCGGCGTACCGCTGGTACCGCCGCTACGCCGTGCGGAGCGGCGGCGCGCCCGGCGACGGCTCGGGCGGCGAGGCCGCCGCGCCCGAGGAAGTCGACTAGGTGGAGCGGTTCGACACCATCGTGATCGGCGGCGGCGTCGCCGGGGCCGCGGCGGCGTACCGGCTCCCCGCCCGGGGATCGACGCTGCTGCTCGAGCAGTTCGAGTTCCTGCACGAGCGCGGTTCGTCGCACGGCGGCTCGCGGATCTTCCGGCATGCGTACGAGGACGTGCGCTACGTGCGCCTCGCGCGCGCGGCCGATAGCCGCTGGCGCGCGCTGGAGGCCCGCAGCGGCGAGCGGCTGCTGCTGCGGACGGGCGGGCTCGACCTCGGCACCGTCGGCGTCGGCGAGCTGGATCCGATCGAGGCCGCGTTGGGCGACGCCGGCAGTCCGGTGGAGCGGCTCACGGCGGCCGAGGTGCGGGTGCGCTACCCCGCGTACGCGCTCGCAGACGACCGCGAGGCGCTCTTCTCGCCCGACGCGGGCATCCTGGCGGCCACGCGCGCCGTGACGACGCTGCTGCGCTGCGCCGCCGGCGAGGGGGCGGAGCTGCGCGAGCGCACCCCGGTGGGCGCCGTCGAGCTGTTCGACGAGCACGTCGAGGTGACGACGCCGTCCGGGCGGATCGCGGCCGACCGTCTGATCGTGGCGGCCGGAGCGTGGACCGATCGCCTGCTCACCGATCTCGGCGTGCCCCTGCGCGTGGAGCAGCAACAGGTGCTCTACCTCCGCGTGCGCGAGCCGCGCCTGCACGCCCCGGAGCGCATGCCGGTGTTCATCGACCGCGCCGGCAGGCTCTACGGCTTCCCGCTCTTCGAGCGCCCGCACGCGCTCAAGGTCTCGGACCACGAGGGGGCGCCGACCGTCACGCTCGAGACCCGCGGCTTCGAGATCGACGCGCACCGGGCTGCCGACACCGCCCGGCGAGCGGTGTCGCTGCTCCCTGGCGTCAGCGACGACGTGGTCGAGGGCGTGACGTGCCTCTACACCAAGACGCCCGACGAGCACTTCGTCATCGACCGCCACCCGCAGCACCCGCACGTGGTCGTGCTGGCGGGCTTCTCGGGGCACGGGTTCAAGTTCGGCGCCGTGCTCGGTGAGTTGGCGCAAGCGCTGCTCGACGGCGACGACGACACGTTCGACCTGAGCCTGTTCAGGATC
>SKWV01000259.1 GCA_007128755.1 Trueperaceae bacterium | reverse complement strand
GAGGCGACCGACGACGTGTTCGAGGAGATCTACGGGCGTCCCATCGACGAGGAGAAGGACGTTCGTGGCCGCACCTGAACCGGGTGCCGATCCCGGTGCGGGAGCCGTCACGCCTGCTCCGCTGCGCCCCGCTACCGCCGGCCGCTTCCTCAACTGGGCGACCTGGGGGATCATCGCAGCGCTGTTCGTGGTGTCGGTGCAGCAGACCGGGTTCAACCTCGAGCTCGTCTTCAGCGGCACGGCCGACTTCTTCCGGTTCTTCCGCCGGCTGGCGCCCGACTGGACGGCCTTGCCGCAGATCTGGGCGCCGCTCATCGAGACCCTGCAGATCGCGTACCTCGCGACCTTCTTCGGCACGCTCCTCGGCCTGCCGCTGATCTTCCTCGCGTCGTTCAACACGACCACCAACCGTCCCACCATGGTCGTCACGCGGGCGATCCTGACGGTGCTCCGCTCCATCCCCGACCTGCTGTACGCGGCGATCCTCGCGCCGATCCTCACGCTCGGGCCGCTGCCCGGCGTGGTGGCGCTGACGATCTTCACGATGGCGGTGCTGGCGAAGCTGACGTCGGAGACGGTCGAGTCCGTGGATCCCGGCCCGCTCGAGGCCCTCAAGGCGGTCGGGGCCGGGCGCAACCGGATGATCGCGTACGGCGTGCTCCCGCAGATCTCCGCGACGCTCACCTCGTACGTGCTCTACATCTTCGAGATCAACGTGCGCGCGTCGGTCGTGATCGGCCTCGTGGGAGCCGGCGGGATCGGCAACCTGCTCAACCGCTACCTCTCCTTCTTCGACTACGGCGGCCTCGGCGCGCTCATCATCGTCGTCTTCTTCGTCGTGCTGGCCATCGATCAGCTCTCGGTGTGGGCGAGGACGCGCCTCATATGACCCGCGCCCCCGACGCAGGGCCCATCCCCCCGATGCCGCGGGCGATGCGCCGCAACCGCATGCTCATGGGCGCCGCGGTGGCCCTGATCCTGGGTCTGGTCGTGCTGGCCATCGTCACCATGAACCTGCCGACCTGGACGCGCGTCATGGGTGGCCTCGAGCGCAACGCGATGCCGCTCCTGCGCGGCTTCATCAACCCGAACTGGGGCGTGTTCGAGCTGGCCTCGCGCGCGATGCTGGAGACGGTGTTCATGGCCGTGATCGGCACGGCGGTCGGCGCCATCCTGGCGTTCCCGATGGCGTTCCTCGCCGCCAACAACCTCCTCGGGAGCCGACTGCTGGCCTTCCCCGGCAAGACCGTGCTCGTGGCGATCCGCACGTTCCCCGAGATCCTCTTCGCGATCATCTTCGTCGCCGCCATGGGTCCCGGCCCGGTGGCCGGCATCCTGGCGATGGGCATCAACTCGATCGGCTTCCTCGGCAAGATCTTCTCCGACGTGGTCGAGGGGATCGACGCGGGGCCCAGCGAGGCGATCCGCGCCGCCGGCGGCAACGACCTGCACGTCTTCTTCTACTCCGTGGTGCCGCAGGTGCTGCCGGAGTTCGCGTCGTACGTGCTCTACCGCTTCGAGATCAACCTCCGCGCCGCCTCGATCCTCGGCCTGGTGGGTGCGGGCGGCATCGGCGCGCCGCTCATCCAGCGGCTGCAGTTCCGCCGCTGGGACGAGATCTCGATGATCATGATCGTGATCGTCGTCGTGATCATCGTGGTCGACACGCTGTCGTCGAGCGTGCGGCGACGGCTGGTGTAGTCCGGTCGGCGGCGGGCCCGCGCCGGCGGGCCCACGTGCCTCCAGGTCAGCCGTCGATCTCCTCGCCGACGAACACGTCGGCGAGACGCCGCTCCAGCTCGAGGAGTCGCTCGCGCACCGGCAGCGTCCGGTCGATGGCGTGGATCGTCAGCTCCTCGTCGCCGAGCACGGCGCTGACCGTGCCCGGCAACAGGCTCACGGCCCAGGCGAAGGCGATGCGGGCGTTCTCGCTCCGGAGCATGAGCGGCACCCGCACCAGCCCCGGATCGATCGGCAGCCGCGGGTTCCAGGCGCGCAGCGCGACGTCGACGCCGCCGGCGACCGACCGGCCGAGGAAGTACGGCGCGAAGCGAAGGACGCCGCGCCAGCGCAGCACGTTGCTGCGCGGCGGCAGGAAGCGCACGCTGGCGGCCGCGGCCAGCGCCACGACGGCGGCCGGCACCACCCCGAAGGAGGCGTCCCCCTCCGCGACGACCCACCAGAGGACGCCGAACACCACGGCCCGCACCAGGAGCGTCGCCACCACGCGTCCCTTCATGAGGTCCCCACGAGGAACCCGAGCGGCAGCAGGTCGAGGATCGCCGCGAGCAGCGCGAGCACCAGGGGCGCCACCTGCATCACGAGGGGAACATCGTGGAACGCCGCGCCGTCGGGCCGTCGAGCGAGACCGGCTCGGAGCGCGAGCGCGAGGTAGCCGGCGGTGAGCACCGTGCCTCCCTGGATCAGCCACCCCCACGGGATCGCGCTCGCGAGCGCCGCCTCGGCGTAGAGCGTCTTGGCCAGGTACCCGCCGCTCGGCGGCAGACCGAGCAGGGTCCAGGTCCCCAGCGCGAAGGCCGCGGCCGTGAGCGGGAGTCGGCGCGCCGTTCCGCCGAGGTCACGGAGCACGTCGCTGCCGGCGGCGTGGATGAAGGCGCCGGCGGCGAGGAAGAGCGCGGCCTTGGCGAGGCCGTGCGACAGCGCGAGCGCCAGACCGCCGCCCCAGCCCGGCAGCACGCTCGCCTCCCCGCCGCCGGAGGGCACGCTGCTCGTCATCACGAGCGGGAAGAGCAGCAGCATGAAGCCGAGCTGCGCGACGGTGGAGTACGCCAGCAGCCTCTTCAGGCGAGT
>SKWV01000065.1 GCA_007128755.1 Trueperaceae bacterium | reverse complement strand
GCGCCGGACGCGCGCCTCGTGCTCACCACCGAGCTCGCCGAACTCGCCGCCGGCGCCGACCTGGTGATCGAGGCGGCGCCGGAGGATCTCGAGCTCAAGCGAGCGATCTTCGGCGTCTTGGACGCGTCGGCTCCCGCGCACGCCGTGCTCGCGACCAACACCAGCCAGCTCTCGGTCACCGCCCTCGCCGCCAGCACGAGCCGGCCCGAGCGCGTGGTGGGCATGCACTGGTTCAACCCGCCGGAGCGGATGCGGCTCATCGAGGTCGTGCGCGCCATCACCACCTCCGACGCGACCATCGAGCTCGTCCGCGGCGTGGCCGAGGCCTGCGACAAGCAGGTGGTGGTCGTGGCGGATCGGCAGGGGTTCGTGACCACGAGGGCGCTGGCGGCGCTGCTGATCGAGGCGATGCGGATGCACGAGGAGGGGGTCGCGAGCGCGGCCGACGTCGACACCGCGGTCCACTTGGGCCTCAACCACCCGATGGGGCCGCTCGCGCTCGCCGACTACGTCGGTCTCGACGTCATGCTGGCGATCGCGGACTCGCTCACGCTTGCGCTCGGCGAGCGCTTCCGTCCGCCGCAGGGGCTGCGCAAGCGGGTGGAGGCCGGCCACCTGGGCCGCAAGACGGGGCGCGGCTACCACCGCTACGAGGATCCGCCCGGCGCGGCGCGGCGGCCGGACGCGGGCGCCGAACGCGGCGGTTGACGCCGCGGGGAGCCCGAACACGAGAACGCCCGCCGAGGGCGGGCGTTCTGATGGCTGGCCCGCAGGGATTCGAACCCCGACCGACCGGACCAAAACCGGTTGTCCTGCCGTTAGACGACGGGCCATCGACCGTATGCGCCTGCTGGCGCGACGCTAGTCTACACTCCCGACGCGGCGCTGGCGATGTGCCGCGACGAGGGCGAGACACGCGCCCGATCACGGAACGAGCGCTCGCCGGAACGAGCGCTCGTGGGTGGCGTGGCTGGCCCGCAGGGATTCGAACCCCGACTGACCGGACCAGAACCGGTTGTCCTGCCGTTAGACGACGGGCCATCGGCCATCCGCTCTCGAAAGTAGCAGCGCCGAGCCGGCGGCGTCAAGGGCCTGCGCGGCAGAGCCGCCGGCGCCCGAGGCCGGTCGCTATCCGGCCGCCACACGGGACGCGGGAGTCGTGATAGCCTTTGAACGCTCGCGCCGGTCGGGCCCCACCCCGGTGGGTCGATGGCGCGGTCACATACGGAGAGGTGCCGGAGTGGTTGAACGGGACGGTCTCGAAAACCGTTGTATCGCTATGCGGTACCGTGGGTTCGAATCCCACCCTCTCCGCCACACAACGCCCGGACGAGACATCGTCCGGGCGTCGTCATGAACGCGGTGGGCACGGGCCCACGCGCGCCGAGGAGCGTGGCATGAGCGTCACCGTCGTCGACCATCCGTTGATCCAGCACAAGCTCTCGTTCCTGCGCGACGAGACGACGAGCGTGACCGGCTTCCGAGCGCTGTGCATGGAGATCAGCATGCTCATGGCCTTCGAGGCGATGCGCGACCTGCCGCTCGAGGCGGCCGCGGTGAAGACGCCGGTCGCCATGGCGCAGTGCCGGCGCCTGGCGGGCAAGAAACTCGCGTTGGTGGCCATCTTGCGTGCCGGGCTCATCATGGCGGACGGGATCCTCACGCTCGTGCCGAGCGCCCGCGTGGGCCACGTCGGCCTCTACCGCGACGAGCGGACGCTGGAGCCCGTGCAGTACTTCCTCAAGCTCCCCGGCGACGTGGCCGAGCGCGACGTGTTCGTCCTCGATCCGATGCTGGCGACCGGCGGCAGCGCCGTGGCGGCGCTCGACCTGCTCAAGGCCAAGGGGGCGAAGAGCCTCCGCCTGCTCTGCATCCTCGGGGCCCCGGAGGGCATCGAGCGGGTCGAGCGCGCGCATCCCGACGTCGAGATCATCCTGGCGGCGCGCGACGAGCGGCTGGACGAGCGCGGTTTCATCGTGCCCGGTCTCGGCGACGCAGGCGACCGGATCTACGGCACGCGCTAGGCTCGGCGTGCGGCGTTTCTCATGGCACCTGGGGCGCCGGTGGTAGCATCCGGCGTGCCCGGCCTCACCTCCGAATACGTCCCCTTCGCCTTCGGCGCCTTCCTCGTCGCGATGCTCACCGTCGCCGTGCTCGTGCCGCGGGTGCGGCGCTTCGCGCATCGGGTGCAGGCGGTCCAGTTGGGCGGAGCGGATCACGGTCAGGGGCGACGCATGCACGCCGGGGCGATCCCCAACATCGGCGGGATCGCGATCCTCGCCGGGTTCCTGATGGCGTTGATCGTCGGCAGCGTCATCGGTCCGTCGCTCATCGACGCGTACCGCGTCGAGCTGCTCGCCATCGTGCTCGGCGGCGCCCTCATGGCGCTCGTCGGGTTCATCGACGACATCTGGGAGATCCCCGCCGCGATGCGGCTCGCGACGCAGTTCCTGGCCGCCGGCATCCTCGTGGTCAACGGCGTGAAGATCGAGTTCTTCACCAACTACTTCGGCGGCTCGCCCTACGTGTTCATGCCCGACCTCGTCGCGGTCGCCGTGACGCTGCTCTGGATCGTGGGCTTCACCAACGCCTTCAACTTCATCGACGGCGTCGACGGACTCTCGTCCGGGATCGCCGCCATCTCGAGCCTGAGCCTGTTGGCGGTGGCCCTGCAGTTCGCCGACCGCGGCGCATCGGTGCTGCTCCTCGCCGCCATCGCGGGCGCCGCGCTGGGCTTCCTGCGTCACAACTTCAACCCCGCGACCATCACCATGGGCGACTCCGGCTCCTACCTGCTCGGCTACGTGCTCGCGG
>SKWV01000080.1 GCA_007128755.1 Trueperaceae bacterium | reverse complement strand
TGCTGCCGGTCGGTCGCGACGGCCGGCGACGCACGTTCGGCTCCCGCCGTCACTACGACTTCTCCCACGAGGGCTACCGCGACGCCGCGGCCGGCATCGCGGCGGCGATGGCCGAGCGCTACGGCACGCACGAGGCCGTCGGCGCCTGGCAGATCGACAACGAGTACGGCTGCCACGACACCATCCGGACGGCGGGCGCCATCCCCCTCGCGACGTGGCGGCGTTGGCTCCGTGAGCGCTACGGTGACGTCGACGCCCTGAACGAGGCGTGGTGGACGCGCTTCTGGTCGATGCGCTACCGCTCGTTCGACGACGTCGACCTGCCGCTCGGCAGCGTCACCGAGGCGGCGCCCGGGGCCCTCCTCGACTACGCGCGCTTCGCCTCCGCCATGGTGATGGAGTTCCACGCGCGCCAGGTGGCCGAGATCCGGCCTCGGTCGCCGGGGCGGCCCATCACCCACAACGACATGGCGTACTTCGCCGACTTGGACACCCACGCCTTCGGTGCGGATCTCGACGCCATCACCTGGGACAGCTACCCGCTCGGGATGCTCGAGCAGTCACCCCTACCGGACGACGTCAAGAACCGCTACGCGCGCACCGGCCATCCCGACCTGATCGCCTTCAACCACGATCTCTACCGAGGCGCCCTCGAGCCGCGGGGCGCCGAGCCCTACAGGCCGTTCTGGGTGATGGAGCAGCAGCCCGGGCAGGTGAACTGGGCGCCGACGAACCCGCTCCCCGCCCCCGGCGCCGTCCGGCTGTGGACGCATCAGGCGATCGCCCACGGCGCCGACGTCGTCAGCTACTTCCGCTGGCGCGCGGCCGTGGGCGCCCAGGAGCAGATGCACGCGGGGCTGCTGCGGCACGACCGGTCGCCCGACACGGCCCTCGGCGAAGCCGAGCGCGCTGCGCAGGACCTCGCCGCCGCCGATGGGCCCCACGAGCGCCGCCGCGGCGACGTCGCCCTGCTGTTCCGCTACGACGACCTCTGGGCCGGGCAGGTCCAGCCGCACGCGGAGGGCTGGCGCGACTGGGCGATCTGGGTCGACGCCTACATGGCGTTGCGCGCGCTCGGGCTCGACGTCGACGTCGTGCCACCGGACCGCGACCTCGGCGACTACCGGCTCATCGTCGCGCCCTCGCTGCCACTCGCCGACGACGCCCTGGCCGCGTCGCTCAAGGCGCCCGTCGAAGGGGGCGCGACGCTGCTGCTCGGCCCGCGCAGCGGCGCCTACCGGCCCGACATGCGCGTGCACGAGCAGGCGCCCGGACCCCTCGCCACGCTCTCCGGCACCCGTACGGCCCGCGTCGACACCCTCAGGCCCGGCCTGCACGGGAGCATCGACCTGGAGCCGGCGCTCGCCGCCGCGGCCGGCACCGCGCGGGCGGGCTACGGCACCTGGGCGGACCTGCTCGAGGCGCTTCCCGGGACCGAGGTGTGGGCGCGGTACGCCACCCCTGCCTACGCCGGCGTGAGCGCGATCACGTCACGCGCCCACGGCGCCGGCCGCTGTGTCACGCTCGGAGCGTGGCTAGAACGATCGTCGTGGGGGGCGTTGCTCGCCACGCTCGCGACGGGAGCCGGGCTGCGGGTGCTACCGCTCCCCGACGGCGTTCGCCTGAGTCGGAGCGGGGGGCGTCCCTGCCTCCAGAACTTCACCGACGCGCCCGTCGAGGTCGATCTCGGCGCGCTCGGCGGCGGCGTCGTGACGGTCGATCCCGTCGACGTCGCGTGGGTCGAGCTCCCCTCCTGATCGGGGAGGAGTCCCGATGTCGCGCCGGCGCGTGACGAGCTCGATGGTGGCCGCCCGAGCAGGCGTGTCGCGCACGACGGTGTCGTTCGTGCTGAACGCGCGCGAGGGCTCCGGCATCGCCGACGCGACGCGACGCCGGGTGCTCGCGGCCGCCCGGGAGCTCGGCTACGTGCCCTCGGCCGCGGCCACGACGCTGGCGTCCGGCCGCACGCAGACGATCGGCTTCGTCGTCTGCGAGGCGCGGCACCTGCTCACCGACGCGTTCCTGCCGCAGGCGATCTTCACGCTCACGCGCTCCGCCCACGAGCGCGGGTACCGCGTGCTGGTCGAGGCCGTCGACGACCCGGACGCCCCGCACGCCTACGAGACGCTCGTGCGGGCCACCCGCATCGACGGCATGGTCGTGATCAATCCGCGCGGGGACGACACGCAACTCGCGGCGCTCATCGCGTCGGGTTTCCCGGTCGTCACGATCGGCCAGCCGCCCGGAGGCGCCGGCCACGGCCTCGACATCGACAACGTCGCCGCCGCCCGCATGATCACGGAGCACGTGATCGCCCTCGGTCGTCGCCGCTTCGCTCACCTGGGCTACGGCGCACCACGCTTCACGACCGTGGCCGAGCGTCTCGAGGGCTACCGGCAGGCGCTGGCCGCGGCCGGCCTCCCCCACGACGAGGCGCTCGTGGCGTTCGGCAACTACTCCGCCGAGAGCGGCGAGGGGGCGCTCCGTGCGCTGCTCGCCCGCGTGGGCCACCGCCCCGGCGACCGTGCTCCGTTCGACGCCCTGGTGTGCGGCAACGACACGGTCGCGCTCGGCGCGCTCACGGCGCTGCGCGGCGCCGGGCTGCGGGTACCCGACGACGTGGCCGTCGTCGGCTTCGACGACATCCCGCTCGCCGCCCACGCCGTCCCGCCGCTCACCACCGTCAGGTCGCCGCTCCTGCAGATGGGCGAAGCGGCCGCGACGCTGCTGCTCGACCTCGTCGACGGCACGGCGCACGCCGCCACGGCGACGCTCCTGCCGACGGAGCTGGTGGTGCGTACCTCCTGTGGGAGCGC
>SKWV01000075.1 GCA_007128755.1 Trueperaceae bacterium | reverse complement strand
TGCAGTTCGGGATGTGGCGGGAGGCGCGCCCCTCGTGACCGGGAGTGCATGACTGCATGTATCGCGGATGACTGCGTCCGAAATCTCGTTCCCTAGGATGCGTCCACGCTGGACGCAGGAGGTCCGCGACGCGCGACGAGGCCCGTTCACGAACCACCGGGTGAGGTCCCGCTTCCTGGCGTGAGCGCTTGACCTGAAGCGTCCAGCACACGGTTGCGGTGACCTCACCGACATCGCGAGGCGCGGCGCCACGAGCCGCGCGCACGAGGAGGACACCCATGTCGATCGAGGCTGCCACCCATGAGGTGATCGACGCCCTGCGCACGTCGCTGCGTGGGGAGGTGATCGACCGCGACCACCCCGACTACCACCAGGCGCGCCGCGTGTGGAACGGGCTCATAGACCGCCACCCCGCGGTGATCGCGCGCTGCGCCGACACCGACGACGTGGTGGAGGCCGTCCACATCGCCGCCGAGTTCCGCCCCACGGTGAGCATCCGAGGCGGCGGCCATCAGGTGGCCGGCAGCGCCGTGTGCGACGACGGCCTCGTGATCGACCTCTCGGCCATGAACGGCGTCGAAGTCGATGCGGATCGCCGCGTCGCCCGCGCCGGCGGCGGCGCCACCTGGGGCGACGTCGACCGCGCCACCCAACGCTTCGCGCTCGCGACCCCCGGCGGCGAGGTGTCGACCACGGGCATCGGCGGCTTCACCCTGGGTGGGGGGATGGGCCTGCTGATGCGGGCCCATGGCCTGGCATGCGACAACCTCCGCGCGATCGAGATCGTGACGGCCGATGGCGTGGTCCGCCGGGCCAACCGCGTGGAGCATGCCGACCTGTTCTGGGCAGCGCGCGGCGGCGGCCGCGGCCTCGGCGTGGTGACGTCGTTCGAGTACGACCTGCACCCCGTCGGCCCCGAGGTCGCGGTCGCGATGGTCTTCTACCCGTACGAAGACGCCGCGCACATCATGCGCGCCTGGCGCGACTACGCACCGTACTCGCCCGAGAGCGTCACGCCACAGTTGATCCTCTGGAGCGTCCCGCCCGATCCCGCCATCCCCGCCGAGCTCCACGGGCAGCCCACCGTCGTGGTGCAGGCCCTCTACGCCGGGCGAGCCGACGAGGCCGACGCCACGCTGGCGCCCCTGCGCGCGTTCGGCCCACCGCTCTTCGACGCGAGCGGCACGATGCCCTACCTCGACCTCCAATCGTCCGTCGACGACCTGCTCCCGCACGGCGGACGCTACTTCATGAAGTCGCACGGCGCCGATGCACTCAACGACGACGCGATCGACACGCTGCTCGAGTGGGACGCGCACCGCGCCACGCCCGAGACGCTCACCGCCATCCGCACGCTCGGCGGCAAGATCGCGCGCATCAGCGCGAACGAGAGCGCCTTCCCGCACCGCGGCGACCGCTTCAACGTGAGCATCGACGCCTGCTGGTCACGCCCGCAGGACGACGCCGATGTGATCGCCTGGGCACGCGGCATGTGGGACGCGTTCACGCCCTACTCGAGCGGCGGCACGTACATCAACTTCGCGGGCCTCGACGACGAGCCCGACGGCACGCGCGATCGCATCTACCGTGAGTCCCGGACGCGCTTGGGCGACGTGCGCGACACCTACGACCCGGAGGGGCTGTTCGCGGCGGCGGCGAGGAGGTTCTGAGGGAGCGCGAGGGACGATGACCGCGACGCCGGATCGAAGCGCCCGTAGCCTCGAGCGTGCGGCGCGACCCCGCGCGTGGGCGATAGTGGACGGTGGATGACGACGTTCTCCGGCCTCGACCCCGCGGCGCCCGCCTTCTTCGCTCGGCTCGCGCGCGACAACACCGCCGCCACTTGGCACGCCCACCTCGACGAGTACCGCGATCGCGTCCGCACACCCTTCGAGTCGCTCCTCGACGAGCTGTCGGGCACGCACGGTCCGTGGCGAGTGTTCCGTGCGCAGCGTGACGTGCGCTTCTCGCGTGACAAGTCGCCCTACAAGACGCACCTCGGCGCCGTCACGCGATTGCCGGGCGGCACCGTCTACTCGCTGCGCATCGACGCGCACGGGCTCCGGGTCGGAGCCGGCATGGCGCGCATGGCGCACGACCAGCTCGCGCGCTTCCGCGTCGCCATCGACGACGCCGTGTCGGGTGATGACTTCCTCCGCCGCGTCGACTCGCTGCCAGTCGCGGGCGACGGTCTCGCCGTGACGGGCGGCCGGCTCGAGCGGCTCAAGACCGCGCCGCGCGGCTTCTCGCGCACGCACCCGCGTCTTCCCTGGCTGCAGGTGAAGGGCGTCGAGGTCGTCGCGCGCCTCGGCACGCCCGCATGGCTCGCCAGCGATCAGGCCCCAACGGAGATCCTCCGCGTGTTCGAGCGGTCCCGGTCGCTCACGCAGTGGCTGGACCGTCACGTCGGTCCCTCGCATCTGCCGCCGGAGCGGCCGGAGCGCCAGCGGCGCACATGAGACTCGCGGGGTCGCCGAGCACCCTCGCCCCCAACACCGTCTGGTACCCTCTGCCCGTGTCCGAGCCCGAGAGCCTCCCCCACTACGACCTCGTCATCGTCGGCGCCGGCCCCGTCGGGCTGGAGGCCGCCATCCGCGCCAAGCGCGCGGGGCTCCGCTACCTCGTACTCGAGAAGGGCGCCGTCGTCGAGGCGATCGTCCGCTACCCGACCTACATGACCTTCTTCACCACCAGCGAGCGCCTCGAGATCGGCGGCCATCCGCTCGTCGCCTCCACCGACAAGCCGACGCGCAAAGAGGCGCTCGACTACTACCGCCGCGTCACGCAGAACGACGACCTCGCCGTGCGCACCTTCACCCAGG
>SKWV01000409.1 GCA_007128755.1 Trueperaceae bacterium | reverse complement strand
GACGCCGCGCACGCGCGAGCCGTCGGGCTCATCGGCGCCGGCCTGCCGCGTGAGGGCCTCGCCGCCCTCGACGACGCGGCCGGCACCCAGACGCTGAGCCCGCGCGCCGAGGACCTGCGCCACACCATCCGTCAGGCGGTCGAGGCCGAGGCGACGGGCACGCCGCCCGAACGCGCGAGGGACGTCGAAGGCGCGGCGGTCGGCGCCGTCACCGCCCTCAACCTCGGTGGCGATCCCGAGCTCGCGCTGCGGGCCTTCGAGGTGCTCGCGGACTTCGACGTCGCCGTGGCGCAGCCCTGGATCGGGGCCCTCGCGCACAACGGCGGCGACGCGGAGCGGGCGGCACGGGCCTTCGACGCAGCCGGATCGCGCTACCTGTACGACTACGGCGCCGCGGCGCGCGCCGCCTACCGGGTGGCGGTGGGCGACGCCGTCGGGAGCGAACGGGACCTGCGGATGCTGAGCGAGTGGGCGGCCAAGGGCGTGATCGGCCCCGCCGGCGCCCTCGCGGGCTCGATCGTGGCGAACCTCGCGGAGCGCCCCGACCTCGAGGCGGTGCTGCTCGTCGCGCTCGGCCGCACGGCGCCCTACCTGGTCTACTCCTTCGAGCGCCGCTCCTTCATCGCCTTCGATGCCGACGACGCGCGCGAGGCGGCGCGCGCGTTGGCGGTGGCGGTCGAGCTCGAGCCCGACTCCGACCTGTACTGGACGAACTACGGCTGGGCGCTCTACCTGCTCGGCTTCCTGGAGCGCTCCGAGGCCGCCTCGCGGCGCGCGCTCGAGCTCGACGCCAGCCAGTACATCGGGCGCTACAACCTCGCGCTCGTCGAGGTCGTGACCGATCGCCTCGACGACGCCCTGGCGTCGTACCGCGAGGCCCGGCGCTACGACGACGGCGTGGACCCGGAGGTCATCGTCGACCTGGTCGACGCCGAGGAGCGCTACCCCGACGCGGTCGGGGTGAGCTTCGCACTCGGCGTGATGCTCGAGGCGGCCGGCGACCGCGCGGCCGCGGCCGATGCCTTCGAGCGCTACGCGCTCGCGGTCCAAGCGTCGCCCGACGCTCTAGCCGCCGATCCGGTCCGCGCTCGTGAGGCGCTCGAGCGCGCGGGCGCGCTGCGCGCGCCGCTGCCCCCGATCGCCATCGAGGGTGAGCCCACGCTCCGCCTCGGACGACGCGGCCCGATGCTCGACGCGCCGCGCCCGGGCGACCCGCTGGTCGTGAGCTTCGAGGTCGTGACGGCCGGCGATTCGCTGCCGCGGACGCTGCACGTGCGGGCCGTGGTCGACGACGACGGCGAGGTGGTGGCCGAGGTGGCCCGCGAGGTCGACATCCCCTCGGGTGCCATCGGCTACGTGGTCGACGTGGCGCGACTGGGTCTGCCGGTCGACCTGGCGGCCGGTCGCTACACGCTCACGGCGACGGCGAGCGGCGACGGGCTCGAGGCCGAGGCGATCCGCACCTTCGAGGTGCGCGGCGCGCCGGAGATCGCCCGGTTGCTGATCGGTCGCGACGTCGCCATGCTCACGCTCGAGACGGGTCAGCCGCTCTACGGGGTGCGCGATCTCGAGCGAGGGGACGCCGTGCTCGAGGCGCTGGTGCAGGAGCTCCGGTCGACGGCCGCTGCGGCCGACGAGGTCCTGCCGGTGCCGGAAGACGGCCGCTTCGCCGGTCAGTCGGGCGGCGACATCTTCATGAACAGCACGGTCGGCGACGTGCGGGACTTCGTCCTCTACCTCGTCGACGAGGGGGCCCAGGACACCAGCTTCACCTTCGTCGACGGCTACGCGGACTGGGCGGTGGACGGCGCGCCCGTCCCCTGAGCGCGCTCCCGGGCCCGCGCCTCGGCGTCAGCGCAGCAGGCCGTCGACGATCCTGAAGCCGCCGAGGTAGGTCCCGATGACCGAGCCGAGCGTCGCGAGCACGAACACGACGAACGTCCGCGCCGCTCGGTTGCGCCACCAGCCGCCGACGGTCGTGACGTCCTTGCGCAGGCGCTGGAAGTCGCCGACGCTCGGCTTGCGGAGCCACAGCTCGAGGCCGGCGGCGACGAAGCCCGCACCCACCATCGGGTTGAGTGACGTGAAGGGTGCGGCCAGCGCGGTGCCCAGCACGACCAGCGGATGGGCCAACGCGATGGCGGCGCCCAGACCGGCGAGCCCCCCGTTGATGATCGCCCACTCCGCGAGCAGGCGCCAGCCGAGGTCGGGGTTGCGCTGGAAGCCGAGGTAGAAGCCGAACAGGATCAGCGCGACCAGGAGCCACGGCAGCGCCCGCGTCCAGACGGCCGGCGGCGGCGTGGCGTCGAGCCTCGCGAGGTCGTCCGCAGCGGCGCCCGTGGCGGTCTTCGAGACGGGCGCCGACCGCTCGGAGGCGGGTCCCGCGATCACGGTGCCGTCGTCGGCGGCGAGCTCGCGCGTCATCCCCGCGAGGTGGCCCGCCCCGATCACGACCAGCACGTTCGACGGTCGCCGCGCCGCCGGCGCGCGCAGGACCTGGCGCTCGAGCTGCCCCGCCATGTAGCGGTCGCGCTCGGCGATGAGCGGCAGGTAGAGGGCCTGCTCGTTCTCGGCGAACTCCGCGAACGTCGCCTCGAGGACGTCGCCCTGCTTGAGCTTCTCGATCTCGGCGGCGTCGACCTCCTCGCGCGACAGCACGCTCGCGGCGACGCCGGCCATGAGCGTCAGGCGCTGCCACCACGGCACGTTCGCCTGCACGCGCTTGAGCGTCACGCCGAGATCGCGATCGATGAGCAGCAGTGGGACCCCGGCGGCCTTCGCGCCCTCGATGGCGGCGCGCATCTCCTGGCCGGGCTCGATGCCGAGCTGATCGGCGAGCCGCTGCTGGAAGGCGCCGAGCGCCAGGCTCAGGGCCAACATGCCCATCTTGCCGCTCCGGAGGATCTGGAAGAGGTCGAGCTTGGCGAACGTGTCCGGATCGGTGAGCGCCGCGTGCCGACCGGCGTCGAGCTCGATGGCGACGGCGTCGAACGCGCCGCTCGCCACCGCGTCGCGCACCTCGGCGGCGCTGGCCGGCGACACGTGCGCGGTACCGAGGAGCGTGAACGTGACCCCGCCGCGTTCGATCGTCGCGCTCGGACCGGCCGCCTGGACCGCTGCGGCCTCGGGTGTCGTCGCGAGCGCGCTCTCGCGCCGGGATGTCCCGCGGGCGCTCACGGCGTGTTCGGTCGGTTCGTCGCTCGTCATTGGGCGAGTCTACCCGGCGATACCGTGCTGGCCGGTCGGCCGGTAGAGTACGCATATGGCGATCGAAGCAGCACGGGTCGAACCGCGCCTGGAGTCGGCGGCCCGGCCGAGTCTCTACGCCCAGGTCCGGTGGGCACGGGTATGGCTCCCGCTGCTGATCGTCGCCGTCGTGCTCGTCCACCAGCTCCTCATCGTGCCGATGGGAGGACCGGTGTGGAGCTTCTGGTCGCAGCTGCTCTTCTACAGCATCCTCGGTCCGATCGTCACCTACGTCACGCTCACCTGGATCGCGGGGGAGGTGCGCCTGCGCGAGCGCTCGCAGGTCCAGCTCCAGCGCACGTACCGAGAGCTGCAGGATGCCCACGCCGTCCTGGGGGCGCTGCAGCGCGTGACCGAGCAGTTCGCCAGTGCTCCCGACCTCGAGCACGCGGTGGCCGCGGCCACCCGGGGGGTGCGCGAGGCCACCGGCGCCCGCGCCGCCGCCGTCGTGGTCGGCGCCGGGGTGGTGGCGACGGACGCCGAGGACCTCTCGGGAACGTGGTCGGCCGCGGAGATGGAGCGGAGCGCCCGCGCCCGCGACGACGAGGTCGCGCGCTCAGGCAAGGGCGAGGTCGTCACGACGGCGGCGGGCGCGTACGTGATCAGCCTCGCGCTGCGCTGGGGAGGGGCGCACGAGGGGAGCCTCCACGCCGTCTTCGCCGAGGAGCCGAACGACAAGCAGCGCGAGACCCTCCGGATCCTGGCCGCCGACTTCGCCGCCGCGGCCGAGGCCGTGCAGGGGCGGACTCGCGACCTCATCACGCTGTTCGAGGTCGACCGCAGCATCCGCGCGGAGGGCAACCTCGACCGCCTGCTCGGCACGCTCGTGACGACCATGGCGCTGCGCCTCCAGGCCACGACGGCCGGCATCTACCTCCTCGACGAGGACGACACGCTGGAGCTCCGGACCTGGGTACGCCGCGAGCGCGGCGAGAGCGCGTTGCGGCCCGTCGCTCGCGTGACCGCGACGCCGTTGCGCCTCGGCGAGGGGCCGATCGGCCGGGCCGCGCTCGGGGTGGACCCGGTCGTGATCCCGGTCCTGGACGATGCGGATCGGATGCAGGGCGGGCCGCTGCTGCGCCTGGCGGGGAGCGCGCTGCTCCTCCCGCTCGTCGCCGACGAGTCGGCGATGGGCGTGATCGTCGTCGCCGATGGCGAGCCGGAGCGCTTCCCGCCGGCGAGCCTGCCCTTCCTGGCGGTCGTCGCGAACCAGGTGAGCTTGGCGGTGGCCAACGCGAACGCCTACCGCAAGTCCGAAGAGCTCGCGATCGCCGAGGAGCGGGCGCGCATCGCTCGGGAGGTCCATGACGGCATCGCGCAATCGCTCGCCTTCACCGGGCTCAAGCTCGACCTCGTCGCGCGCCTGCTGACGCGTGACCCGGACGCGGCGGCCGGAGAGCTCGCCGAGGCGAAGACCACCATCCGGGAGCTGATCCGCGAGGTCCGCCGCTCGATCTTCGCGCTCCGCCCGGTCGACCTCGAACGCCATGGCTTCGTGGAGACGCTGCGCCGATACGCCGTCGACTTCGGCCAGCAGAACGACGTCAGCGTCGACCTCGAGGTCACGCCCATCCCCGAGCTCTCCATGAAGAGCGAGGCCGTCTTGTTCCGGATCTTCCAGGAGGCCATGCACAACGTCGCGAAGCACGCGCGCGCGCAGCGCGTGGTGATCGACGTCGGGCCCGACGAGATCGGGCAGGTCAAGGTCGTCGTGCGCGACGACGGCCGAGGCTTCGATCCCGGCGAGGTCGGCGACCGGGTCACCAGCGCCGGGGGCTTGGGGCTGCTCCAGATGCGCGAGCGCGTCGAGTCGCGCGGCGGCACGCTGGCCATCGACAGCGTCCCGGGCGAGGGCACGACGGTCGCCGCCTCCGTCCCCACGTGAACCCACGTGAACGCGCTGGCTGGGAGCCGGATCGTTGCGGCTCCCAGCCAGCGCGTGCCGTTCGAGCCGACGCCTACTTGTTGCGGCGGTAGGAGTCGCCGAAGCGCTTCTGGAACTTCTCGACGCGGCCCTCGGTGTCGATGAACCGCTGCTGGCCGGTGTAGAACGGGTGGTTCCCGGACCAGACGTCGACGTGGATCTCGGGGCGCGTGCTGTACGTCTCGAGTACGACCTGGCCCTCGCAGATGATCTTGCAGGGCACGAGCTTGGGGTGGATGTCCTTCTTCATGGTCGGGGCTCCTCGGCGCGGTACGGGCGTGGTCGTGCCGCGCGAACCACGCATGCTAGCAGATGTGGAGCGCCGCTGCCTCGCCCTGGGGGACGCGCCCTCGAGGGCCGCGCCCCGGCACGCCGGGCCCGGCGCAGCGGCGAGGCCGCCCTCACCCCGAGCTCGCCGCGCCCACCTGGCGCTTGACGCGCCCCAGGATCGCGGCCATGCCGCGCAGGCGCAACGGCGAGATGAGCTCACGGAGGCCCAGCTGCTCGTAGAAGTCGTCGGGCGTGGCGAGCACCGCGTCGACGCGCTGGCCGCTCAACCCGGCGTGCAGGATGCCGGCGAAGCCACGCGTCGTCGGCGCCTCCTCGGGGGCGTCGAAGTAGAGCCGGACCGTGTCGCCCTCGATCTCGCTCGCGACGAAGAACGGCGTCTGACACTCGTGGACGCGTTCGAGGCGAGCCGGGTCGTCGCGGAGCTCGGCCGGCAGGGGCGGCACCTTGCGCGCGTACTCGAGCAGCAGCTCGAGGCGCAGCGCCGACGGGGCCGTGCGGAACGCCGAGATCACGGCGTCGAGGGCGTCGGGAACGCGAGCGGACGTCTCCATGGCGGCATGCTACGCGACCTCGTGCGGCGGCGGCGTCGCGCGGCCGCGGCGGCCGCGGCCCGTGCCGGTGGCGGAGGGGCGACCCGGTGTACCCTGGAGGGCGGATGATCGCATCGTCGCAGCGCATCGCGCTCACGCCCCCCTCGCACGTGGACGCGTCGCTCCGCGTGCCCGGCTCGAAGAGCCTCACCAACAGGGCGCTGCTCGTGGCGGCCCTGGCCGAGGGCGAGAGCCTCCTGACGGGCGCGCTCGTGGCGGAGGACGCCGACGTGATGGCGACCGCCCTGCGCGCCTTGGGGGCCGCGGTCGAACCGCTCGGCGACGGCACGACGCTGCGCGTCACCGGGTGTGGTGGACGCTGGCGCACCGGCCCGCTGGAGCTCGACGTGCGGCTCTCGGGCACGGCCGTCCGGTTCCTCGGCGCGGCGACGGCGCTGGGGAGCGGGCGCTACCGGCTCGACGGCACGGCGCGCATGCGCGAGCGGCCGATCGAGGACCAGTTGGCGGCCATGCGCACGCTCGGGGTGCGCGTGGCGAGCGAGCGGGGCGACGGCTGCCCGCCCGTCGTGGTCGACGCCGACGGGCTCCCCGGCGGGAGCGCCGAGGTCGACGGCTCGCGCTCGTCGCAGTACCTGTCGGCCCTGCTCATGGCCGCCCCCTACGCGCGCACGCCCGTGGAGCTCCTCGTCCGGGGCGAGCTCCAATCGCGGCCGTTCGTCGACATGACCATCGCGGTGATGCGCGACTTCGGGGTCGCGGTGGAGCGCGACGGCTACGAGCGCTTCCGGGTGCCGGCCGGCCGCTACGTGGCGCGCTCCTACGCCATCGAGGGCGACGCGATGGCGGCCGGGTACTTCTGGGCCGCGGCGGCCGTGAGCGGCGGCCGGATCGTCACCAGCGGCGTCGGTCGCGACAGCCTCCAGGGCGACGCCGCCTTCACCGCGGTGCTGGCGCGCATGGGCTGCGTCGTCGAGGCCGACGCGGCGTCGGTCACCGTCACGGGACCGCCCGGTGGCCGGCTGCGCGGCGGGAGGTTCGACCTCAACGACCTGCCCGATCAGGCGCAGACGCTGGCCGCGCTCGCCCTCTTCGCCGACGGCCCGGTGGTGATCGAGCACGTGCCGAACCTGCGCATCAAGGAGACCGATCGCCTGCGCGCGCTCGCGATCGAGCTGCGCCGCTTCGGAGCCGTCGTCGACGAGTTCGAGGACGGGCTCGCCATCGAACCGCCGACCGAGACCCCGCGCGCCGTCGAGGTCGAGACCTACGGCGATCACCGCATGGCGATGGCGTTCGCCGTCGCCGGCGTGCGCCTGCCGGGTGTGGTGGTGAAGGATCCCGGCTGCGTCGCCAAGACCTACCCGGGCTTCTTCGACGACCTCGCGCGCATCGGCGTGGGCGTGGTGAGCGGGTGAACCGCTACGGCGTCGTCACCTTCGACGGCCCGGCGGCGTCCGGGAAGTCGAGCGTCGCGCAGCGCGTCGCCCAGGTCGTCGACCTGCCGGTCGTCTCGAGCGGCCTGCTCTACCGCGCCGCGACGCTCGTCGCCGAGCGCGCTTCCATCGACGTCGACGACGCGGCGGCGGTGATGGCCGTCCTGGCGGGCCACCACGTCGACCTCGACCCGGCTCCCGGCGGGAACCGCGTCACGATCGACGGCGACGAGGTGACCGAGGCGCTGCATACGGACGAGGTCGACGCCCTGGTGTCGGCGGTCGCGCGGCACGATGCGGTGCGCGATTGGGTCGGGGAGCGGCTGCGGTCGATCCGGCCCCCGTTCGTCATCGACGGACGCGACATGGGCAGCGTCGTGTTCCCCGACGCGACGCACAAGTTCTACCTGACGGCCTCGCCCGAGGTGCGCGCCCTCCGCCGCGTCGGCGAGCGTGCGGCCGACCTGGAGCGCGTCGCCGCCGCCATCCGGCGACGGGACGCGCTCGACGCGAAGCAGCTGCGGCCGGCGTCCGACGCCGTCCGCATCGACACCGACGCGCTCTCGCTGGACGAGGTCGTGACGGTCGTGCTGGACCGGCTCCGGGGCACGCCGACCGTTGGCTCGGTCGGTCGGGACGGCTGATGGCGACCCGCATCTTCGACCGTCCCGCCGGCGAGCTCCGGCACGTGGTCGTGGCGAGCACGAAGCAGAAGCCGATCGCCCACCCGGTCGCGGTCGCGTTGGGCGAGGCGTTCGAGCGCTCCGGCGCACGGGTCACGCTCGATCTCGCCGGTGAGCGCATGCTGCGCGCCGACGACCTCGACCTGGTCGTCTCCGTCGGCGGCGACGGCACGCTCCTCTCCACCGCGCGGCGCGTCGTCGGTTCCGGCACGCCGGTGCTCGGCGTCAACCTCGGCAAGCTCGGCTTCCTGGCGGAGTTCGGTGCCGACGAGATCCGCGCGTACGCCTCCGGGATCCTGCTGCCCAACTGGCCGGTGTCGCCCAAGATGATGCTCGTCGTCAACCGCGACGGCGACGGCGACGGCCCGCGATACGCGCTGAACGACCTGATGCTGACGCAGGGCGTCATGACGCGCCTCATGCGGATCCGGATGAGCGTGGACGACCACCACGCCACGGAGTACCGCGCCGACGGGCTGGTGGTCTCCACGCCCGTGGGCTCCACGGCCTACTCGCTCTCGCTCGGCGGGCCGATCCTCAGTCAGCACCTGCGCGCGTTCGTCGTGACGCCGATCGCGCCGCACAGCCTCACCAATCGCCCCATCGTGCTGTCGGGGGACAGCGTGGTCGGCATCGAGGTCGTGAGCCGGGCGGACGAGATGGCGCTCGTGGTCGACGGCCAGGAGCGCGTCGATCTGGTGCTCGGCGACCGGCTGCGCATCGCCGCGGCGGAGCATGCCCTCTGGTTGGTGTCGTCGGGGCGCCGCAGCGACTTCGACGTGCTGCGCCACAAGCTCCGCTGGGGCGAGGGTCCCGTCCTGGCGCCGAGCCTCGACGGGTCGTGAAGGCGCGTGCCCGGGCCGGCACGCAACGCGCGCCCTGCCCCGATGGTGGCGTGGCCCTCAGCCGCGACACGCCGGCGCGTTGGAAGATACGGCGATGACCGACCTGCCCCCCGAGTTCTTCCGCCGACACGACGAGGACGACGACGCCCTCTTCTACCGTCGGCCCAGGACCTCGCCCCACCTCGACGACGGCGCCTGCCGGGCGGTCTGCGCGCTCTACGGCGAGATCCTGCCGACCACCGGGCTCGTGCTGGACCTGATGGCGAGTTTCGACTCGCACCTCCCCGAGACGCCCGCGCGGGTCGTGGGGCTCGGCCTCAACCGCGAGGAGCTGTCGTCGAACGAGCGCCTCGAGGAGCACGTCATCCACGACCTCAACCAGGAGGACGACCTGCCGTTCGGCGAGCGCGTCTTCGACGGCGCCGTCTGCACCGCCGCCGTGCAGTACATGACGCGGCCCTGTCGGACGTTCGCCGAGGTGGGCCGGGTGCTGCGTCCGGGCGCGCCGTTCATCGTCGCGTTCTCCGTCCGCATGTTCCCGACCAAGGCCGTCCTGGCGTGGCGCGCCTCGGACGACGCGGCGCACCTGCGCCTGGTCGAGCACTACTTCGACGCCTCCTCGGCCTTCGGGCCGGTGGCGCGCCGGCTGCACGTCCCCGAGAACGGGGACCCGCTCTACGCGCTGTGGGCGTACGCCAGGTCGCCGGCAGGCGGCGAGGAGCGCTGAGCGGCGCGGCGGGGCCCGGGTCGGCGGGGTGATCGCGACCCTGCTCGTCGTGTCGAACGGTCACGGCGAGGACGCCATCGGCGCGAGGTTGGCGGCCGAGGTCCTCGGGCAGGGCGGCGCCGGCCGGGTGCTCGCCATGCCGCTCGTCGGTGCGGGGCGGGCCTACGAGCGCGTCGCCGCCGACGTGCTGGGCCCGCGTCGCCGTCTCCCGTCGGACGGCCTGACCCTCCACCACCCGCTCCTGGCGTGGCGCGACCTCCGTGCGGGGCTGCTCTCCATGACGGTGCGCCAGGTGGGGGCCCTGCGGCGCTGCCGCGTCGACGGCGTGCTCGTGGTGGGTGACGTCTTCGCGCAGGCGATGGCGGCGCTGGTGCGCGCGCCGCGGGTCGTCGTGCAGCCGCTCGTGTCGGTGCGCCTGGCCGAGGCGGGCGCGACCGTGGCGCTGCACCGCACCTTCATGGAACGCATCCGCGCTCCCGAGCGCGCGCTCATGCGGCGGGCAGCGGCGCGGGTCTACGCCCGTGACGACGTCACCGCGGCCTGGCTGCGCTCGCAGGGCGTCGCGCACGCGGTCTTCCTCGGCAATCCCATGATGGACGGCCTCGCCGGCACGCCCCTCCCGACGGTGCCGGGCGTGAGCGTCGTTGCCCTGCTGCCGGGCACGCGTGGCTACGCCGACGCCAGCGCGCGTCGCATGGTCGAGGCGGTCGCCCGGATCGGCGCCGTGCACGCGCTCGTCGCCTGGACGCACGAACCGCCCCCGGTCATGGCCGGGTGGCACGCTGCGCCCGCCGAGCACGACGGCGTCGTGGCCGCCTGGACGCAGGGCGGCGCCACGGTGTGGTGGGTACGGGGCCGCTTCGCCGACGTGTTGCGCTCGGCCGACGCCGTGATCGGGACGAGCGGGACGGCGCAGGAGCAGGCGGCCGGGCTCGGGCTGCCGGTCGTCTCGTTCGCGGTGCCGCCGCACTACTCGGAGTCGTTCCTCGCGAACCAGCGGCGCATGCTCGGCGAGGCGCTGCGCATCGTGCCCAACGACGCCGAGGCCATCGCCGCGGCCGCCCGGCAGGCGCTGGCCGACGGGCCCCATCGCCAGGCCGCGCGGGCGGTGGGGCCGGAGCGGATGGGGCCGCCGGGTGG